>JBJEZV010000207.1:0-6584 GCA_051887595.1 Comamonas sp. | reverse complement strand
GACATTTCGTGATAGAAGTCGTTACCTTCACGGGTACGCTCACCAACACCAGCAAACACGGACAGACCCGAGTGTGCCTTGGCGATGTTGTTGATCAACTCCATCATGTTCACGGTCTTGCCCACACCGGCACCACCGAACAGACCCACCTTACCGCCCTTAGCGAAGGGGCAGACCAAGTCGATCACCTTGATGCCGGTTTCCAGCAGTTCTTGCGAAGGCGACAGTTCGTCGTACGCAGGAGCCTTGCGGTGGATTTGGGCGGTTTGTGCTTGGTCCACAGGGCCACGTTCGTCGATGGGGTTACCCAACACGTCCATGATACGACCCAGTGTGGCCTTGCCCACGGGCACAGTGATGGCGGAACCCGTGTTGGTCACCATCAGGCCACGCTTCAAACCGTCGGAAGAGCCCAGCGCAATGGTACGGACGATACCGTCACCCAGCTGCTGCTGCACTTCCAGCGTCAGGGCCGAGCCTTCCAGCTTCAGCGCGTCGTACACCTTGGGCATCTGGTCACGTGGGAACTCCACGTCCACCACGGCGCCGATACATTGAACAATCTTGCCTTGTACTTGAGCCATTCTTTGCTCCAATCTGTTTGTCTGTTAAAGCCGTTTACACAGCGGCGGCGCCTGCCACGATTTCCGACAGTTCGGTCGTAATAGCAGCCTGACGCGTCTTGTTGTAGACCAGCTTCAACTCGCTGATGACGTTGCCAGCGTTGTCGGTAGCGGCCTTCATGGCCACCATGCGCGCCGATTGCTCGGACGCCATGTTTTCCGCAACAGCTTGGTACACGAGAGACTCTACGTAGCGCAGCAGCAGATCGTCGATCACGCTCTGTGCATCAGGTTCGTAGATGTAATCCCATGCTGCACCCGTCTTCTCGGCTTGCATTTGCTCGTTCGACAGAGGAAGCAATTGCTCCACCACCGACTCTTGCTTCATGGTGTTGATGAACTTGGTGTACGCCACGTACACCGCGCTCAGCTTGCCTTCAGCGTATTGGTCCAACAGCACCTTGACAGGCCCGATGAGCTTGTCGAGGTGGGGCTGATCGCCCAGTGCTGTGGCTTGAGAGACCACCTTGGCACCAATACGGTTCAGGAAGCCCAGTCCCTTGCTGCCAATGGCCACTGCCTCAGCAGAAATGCCTGCATCTTGCAATTCGCGCAACTTGTTGGTCACGGCACGCAACACGTTCGTGTTCATGCCGCCGCACAACCCCTTGTCGGTCGTCACTACGATGACGCCGGCCTTCTTGGCATCCGCATGCACTTGCATGAACGGATGCACATATTCAGGGTTGGCTTGGCCAAGATGGGCTGCAATATTGCGGACTTTCTCGCTGTATGGACGGGCAGCCAGCATCCGGTCCTGCGCCTTGCGCATTTTGGATGCAGCCACCATTTCCATGGCTTTGGTGATCTTCTTGGTGTTTTCCACCGATTTGATCTTGCCGCGTATTTCCTTGCCTGCTGCCATGATGGCTCCTCGTCCGGATTAAGCGAACGACTTCTTGAACGCAGCGATGGCGGCGGTCAATTCAGCTTCGTCCTTGCCTTCCTTGTCGAAAGCACGCTTTTCGTTCAGACGGTCGATCAAAGCACCATGGCTGGTCTTCAGGAACTGGTGCAGACCAGATTCAAAAGCCAACACTTGCTTCACTTCGATATCGTCCATGAAACCCTTGTTCACTGCGAACAGCGAAGCAGCCATCAGGGCAGTAGACAAAGGCGAGTACTGAGGTTGCTTGAGCAATTCAGTCACGCGAGCGCCGCGGTCCAGCTGCTTGCGGGTTGCGTCGTCCAGATCGGAAGCGAACTGCGCGAACGCAGCCAGTTCACGGTACTGTGCCAAGTCGGTACGGATACCACCGGACAGGCCCTTGACCAGCTTGGTCTGAGCAGCACCACCCACGCGGGACACCGAGATACCAGCGTTGATCGCAGGACGGATACCGGCGTTGAACAGGTTGGTTTCCAGGAAGATCTGGCCGTCAGTAATCGAAATCACGTTCGTAGGAACGAAAGCGGACACGTCGCCAGCTTGTGTTTCGATGATAGGCAAAGCGGTCAAAGAACCAGTCTTGCCCTTGACTTCACCCTTGGTGAAGGCTTCCACGTAGTCGGCGTTCACGCGAGCAGCACGCTCGAGCAGACGCGAGTGGAGATAGAACACGTCGCCAGGGAACGCTTCACGTCCTGGGGGACGACGCAGCAGCAGCGATACTTGACGGTAAGCCACAGCCTGCTTGGACAGATCGTCATAAACGATCAGAGCGTCTTCACCGCGGTCGCGGAAGTATTCGCCCATCGTGCAGCCCGAGTAGGCCGACACATACTGCATCGCAGCAGATTCAGAAGCGGTCGCAGCCACCACGATGGTGTATTCCATCGCGCCAGCTTGTTCCAAAGCGCGCACCACGTTCTTGATCGAAGAAGCCTTCTGACCAATTGCCACGTAGATACAAGTTACGCCTTGACCCTTTTGGTTGATGATCGCATCGATCGCCACAGCCGTCTTACCGGTCTGGCGGTCACCAATGATCAACTCACGCTGACCACGGCCCACGGGCACCATGGAGTCGATGGACTTGATACCAGTTTGCAGAGGCTGATCCACGGATTGACGTGCGATCACACCAGGTGCAACCTTTTCGATCACGTCGGTCATCTTGGCGTTGATAGGACCCTTGCCGTCGATAGGCTGGCCCAGTGCGTTCACCACGCGGCCCACCAGTTCGGGACCCACGGGCACTTCCAAGATACGGCCGGTGCACTTCACAGTGTCACCTTCGGCGATGTGGGTGTACTCACCCAAAATCACCGCACCAACGGAATCACGCTCCAGGTTCAGAGCCAGACCGTAAGAAGGCTGGCCATCGGCTGTTGCGGGGAATTCCAACATTTCGCCTTGCATCACGTCCGACAAGCCGTGCACGCGCACGATACCGTCCGTCACCGACACCACGGTGCCTTGGTTACGGATATCGGCATTTGCTTCCAGCCCTTCGATGCGGCTCTTAATCAGTTCAGAAATTTCTGCGGGATTGAGTTGCATGACTCTTTCCTTCTTTCTTTTGGTTAGCCGAGACCTCAATCCGCTTACGCGGTGAGGGCCGCTTTCATTTGTTCCAGACGAGCCTTAACGGAGGTGTCCAGCACCTCGTCGCCCACCACCACGCGAACACCACCAATCAAAGATGCATCGATCTCGACGGACAGGTTCAGCTTGCGGCCGAAGCGCTTTTGCAGCGCATCGCTGATGTCATTCAATGCGGCTTCCTCAACAGGGAAGGCGCTGTAGACAACAGCGTCGGACGAGCCATTGAGGCGGTTCACGATGCCGCGGAACTGCACAGCCACTTCAGGCAATGCATCCAGACGACCGTTTTCGATGATGACGCGCAGGAAGTTGCGGGCGGCATCGGGCAATGCCGAACGGGCTACGCCAGTGATGACCTCGAGCATTTGCTCGACGGTCACCTTGGGGCTGTCAGCCAGTTGACGCAATTGCGGATTGGCGGCAATCGCCGCCAATTCCTCCACCCAAGCGACAGTGCTGTTCAGGTCAGCGCCGGAAGCGGTGCTGGCCTTGAACAAGGCTTCGGCGTAAGGGCGGGCAATGGTGGCGAGTTCTGCCATTTTGCTTTTCCTTACAGCTCTGTCTTCAGGCGGTTCAGCAGGTCAGCGTGGACGCTGGCATTCACTTCCTTGCGGAGGATCTGCTCTGCGCCCTTCACAGCCAGAGTTGCCACTTGCTCACGCAGGGCTTCACGGGCTGCAATGGCTTGCTGCTCGGCTTCGGCGCGGGCAGCGGCAACAATCTTGTTGCCTTCTTCTGTCGCACGGGCCTTGGCCTCTTCAATGATGGCCTGGGCGCGGCGATCGGCGTCCGCAAGCCGCGATGCTGTCTCGTTGCGTGTCTGGGCCAATTCTTGCTCGACGCGCTTGTTAGCAGCGCTCAGCTCAGTCTTGGCTTTATCAGCAGCGGCGAGGCCATCGGCGATTTTCTGGGCTCGCTCGTCCAACGCCTTCGCAATCGGTGGCCACACGAATTTCATCGTGAACAGCACCAAGATCAGGAAGACGATGCACTGAACGAACAGGGTCGCGTTAATACTCACGGCAACACCTTTCTTTCTAGGGCGTTGATCGGAGCTTAGGCCAGGACGAAGGGGTTGGCGAAAGCGAACAGCAGAGCGATAGCAACACCGATCAGGAAAGCAGCGTCGATCAGACCAGCCAAGATGAACATCTTGGTTTGCAGTTCGTTGATCAGCTCAGGCTGGCGAGCCGAGGATTCCAGGAACTTACCGCCCATCAGCGCGATACCGATCGAAGCGCCGATAGCGCCCAAACCAACGATCAGACCACAAGCCAGAGCGACGAGACCGAGAATGTTTTCCATGATGACTCCTAGGGATTAAAGGAAAGTTGAAGTTGAAAGGGAAGGTCAGTGGGCTTCATGCGCCTGGCCGAGGTAAATCAGCGTCAGCATCATGAAAATGAAGGCCTGCAGGGTGATGATCAAAATGTGGAAGATCGCCCAGATAGAGCCTGCAATGATGTGCCCCACGGGGAGCAACACACCAGAGAGCGACATGGCAGCCGCACCACCCATCAGGGCAATCAGGCAGAACACCAACTCACCAGCGTACATATTGCCAAACAGTCGCATACCGTGCGAAACCGTCTTGGCAACGTATTCAATGATCTGCATCAGCAGATTGACCACGCCCAGGATCAGGGCGAAAACAGGATTCTTGGAGGTGCCGAAGGGAGCAGTCACCAGTTCGTGTGCCCAGCCGCCAGCGCCCTTGATCTTGACGCTGTAGTAGAAGCACAGCAGCAGCACACCAGTCGACAGGCCCAAAGTGGTCGACAAATCAGCCGTAGGCACCACACGCAGGTAAGCGTGTGCATCGCCTTGGGCGGTTTGCCACAGCACGGGCAACAGGTCCACAGGCAACAAGTCCATGGCGTTCATCAAGAAGATCCAGACAAACACGGTCAGCGCCAAAGGAGCGATGAACTTGCGCGATTCAGCGTTATGGATATTGGCCTTGGCCTGGTTGTCCACCATTTCGACCAGCAATTCCACAGCGGCCTGGAAGCGGCCAGGAACGCCAGCGGTAGCCTTGCGTGCGGCCAGCCACAGCACAAACAGACCCAACACCCCGCAGATGATGCTCACTGCGATGGAGTCCAGGTTCACCACCGAGAAATCGATGATGGAGTTCTGCTTGATATTTTGCAGGTGCTGCAAGTGGTGAACAATGTATTCACTTGCGGTTGGAGCGTGCGCGTCGGCTGCCATCGGTGAACTCTTCTCTCAATATCAATCGGTTTTTCGGACACTGGCTCGCCCTGCAACCAGGACCAACCAGTACGTTTTCATCGTTACCACCAGACCCGCTAGCAACGCCAGCCAATGCAGGTTCGGCACCACAACCGGTGCTGCGGCCAACAAGGCAATGCACAGCACCAGCTTGACAAATTCCCAGACAAAAAGCCCTACCAGTGCGCCCGAAGCGTTGACCCCGGCTTGGCTGCTGCGCGCCAGACCTCGGGCAAACAACGCAGCAGGCAGCACCACGGTCAGCGCACCATACGCCGCTGACCCAGCTGCAGCAGCTCCTGCCACCGCACCCGCGATCAGTGCCACCACAGCGCCTACGACCACCTGCACTGCCAAGACACGCCACATGGACATCTTGGGTTGGCGCTTGCGCCAAGCAGCCGCCTCTTCGGCCGTCAGGGGCTTGATTTTCGGCTCTTCGTCCTCAAATTCCGGTTCTGGGGCTGCCTGTTGTTTCATGTGTTTTGCGAGCCAATTCTCAAACCGGAATTTTTACAAAGCCTCTGATTATACGTAGAAACCCGTTTTGTACAGGCGACCTCCGGCATCGTGCGGGGGTTTTCACGGACAATTGCTTTCAGCATTGTCGCACCGCCCCAACAGGACACGGGTTGCCCCTCTTGCCAACACACCGTGCGAGCATCTGGAGGCAAAGCACTGCTTTACCTCGGCGCGCAACCATAGCGCACAATGCATTTCGCTCCAAGCAAAACCTTTTGCGGACCCAACTATCATGACTACGACCGACACCACCGCTAATGAAGATCCGCGCAAGGATTCGCTGATTGAATACCCCAGCCTGTTCCCCATCAAGGTCATGGGTCTGCACACCGACGACTTTGTGCATGCACTCAATCAGGTGGCCAAGGAATTCGATCCTTTTTATGACCCCAGCACGGTGGAGCTGCGCCCCAGCAGCGCTGGCAAATACCTGGGCGTGACGCTGACAGTCACCGCCACCAGCCGCGAACAACTGGACAACCTGTACCGTGCACTGACCAGTCACCCCATGGTCAAAATCGTGCTGTGAACACTGCAGTTGTGCCGGGCTTGGACGCCCGCCTCTTGGGCCGTGTGGATTACGCGGCCTGCAACACGGCCATGCAAGCTTTCACCGCCAATCGCGATGCATCTACTGTCGATGCACTGTGGCTGTGCGAGCATCCGCCCACTTTCACCCAAGGGTTAGCCGGCAAGGCGGAGCACGTTTTGGTGCC
>JBJEZV010000206.1:0-6592 GCA_051887595.1 Comamonas sp. | reverse complement strand
AATTTCCAGACATTGATTGAGGAGTTTTCATGCAAGCACAAGCTGCCCCGCTGCGTATCGGAATCGCTGGTTTAGGCGCCGTCGGCAAAAAATTGGCAGAGACATTGGATGCAGGCATGGACGGCTTGGTCCTTAGCGCAGTGGCCGTACGCGATACCGCCAAGGCGCAGGCCAGCCTGGCACATCTGCAGCGCATGCCTTTGCTCACCGACATCGCAGGTCTGGCAGAGCATTGCGATGTGGTGGTGGAATGCGCGCCGGCAGTATTGCTGCCTGCCATTGCCCGCCCTGTGCTGCAACAAGGCAAGACGGTGGTGGTTCTGAGTTCAGCAGCCTTGCTGTCCAACATGGATCTGGTGGACGTGGCCAAAATCCATGGCGGCGCTATTGTGGTGCCGACAGGGGCATTGCTGGGGCTGGATGCGGTGTGTGCAGCAGCGCAAGGTCACATAGAGTCTGTGCGCATGATCACGCGTAAGCCCGTCAAAGGTTTGCTGGGTGCCAAGTACTTGGTGGACAACAATATCCAGATCGAAGGCATTACCGAGCCACTGCGGATTTTCAAGGGTTCTCCGCGCGAAGCGGCAGAAGGTTTTGCGGCCAATCTCAATGTGGCAGTGGCGTTGTCGCTGGCTGGCATTGGGCCGGATCGCACAACGCTGGAAGTCTGGGCTGATCCGCACATCGACAAGAACATGCACCGGGTGGAAGTGGTCTCTGATGCTGCGCTGTTTTCGATGGAAATCCAGAACATTCCCACCGAAAACCCCAAGACCGGGCGCATCACTGCTTTGAGCGTGATTGCTGCTTTGCGCAAAATGCGCGCCCCCTTGCGTGTGGGCACTTGAAATTAACAGTTCTCTTTTTTTCGCGAGCATCTGCCATGAGCACTTCGATTCCTCCCTTCCATCTGGCATTTCCAGTGCACGATCTCGCTGCTGCACGCCACTTTTATGGTGGCGTGATGGGCTGCCCCGAGGGGCGCAGCACCGACGAGTGGATTGATTTCGATTTCTTCGGCCACCAAATCGTGACCCATTTGGCGCCTGAGAGCTGCGGCGCTGCAGCCGTGGGCAAAGTCGATGGCCATGGCGTGCCTGTGCCCCACTTTGGCGTGGTGCTGGATATGACCACTTGGGAAGCCTTGGTCGAGAAGCTGCGTGCTGGTAATGTGAAATTTGAGATGGAACCCTGTATTCGTTTCAAAGGCCAGCCCGGTGAACAAGCCACCATGTTTTTCAAGGACCCCTCGGGCAACGCCATCGAAATCAAAGCCTTTGCCAGTTTGAACTCCTTGTTTGCCAAGTAAATGGACCGCATTGCTTTGTTTTGCAACCACCCGCAGGCTGCGGTGTGGCAAGAAGAGGTGGCCCAGCGTCTGCCCCAGGCAGAAGTAGTCACTTGGCCCAACGTGGCCGTGGGTGCCAAGTACGCCATCGTATGGTCGCCGACGCAAGCCTTTATGGATGCGCATCCGGACCTTGAGCTGATCTTCAACATGGGCGCTGGCGTTGATGCCTTGCTCAAGCTGCAGTTGCCTGCGAAGGCACGCATCGTCCGGATTGAAGACGGTGGCATGGCGGTGCAAATGGCCGAGTACGTCAGTCACGCCGTCATTCGCCACTTCCGCGAGTTCGACGTCTATGCCTCCACCAGCGCGCAGGCCGCTTGGACGCAGCGCAAGCCGCGCAACCGCAGCGACTTTCCCGTGGGGGTGATGGGCCTGGGCGTGCTGGGCAACCGGGTGGCGCAGGCGGTGCGGCAGTTTGATTTTCCGGTGCTGGGATGGAGCCGCACGCCCAAGCAATTGGATGGAGTACGTTGCTTTGCTGGGGATGAAGAACTCTCCGCGTTTTTGGCAGCTACGCGCATCTTGGTGTGCATGGTTCCGCTAACGCCTCAAACACGTGGCATTTTGAATCGCGCCAACCTGTCGCAATTGCTGCCCGGTGGCTATGTGATCAATGTGGCGCGCGGCGACCATCTGGTCGAGGAAGACCTGCTGGCCTTGCTGCAAAGCGGCCATCTCGCAGGCGCCACGTTGGATGTCACACGCACGGAACCTTTGCCTCAAGAGCACCCTTTGTGGCAAGACCCACGTATCACCATCACGCCCCATATCTCGGCACAAACCGTGGTGTCGGTGTCGATTGCTCAGATGGCAGACAAAATCGCAGCAGCCCAGCGCGGCGAGCAGCCTGCTGGTGTGGTGGACCCCAAACGTGGCTACTGAGCCTGAGCGGCGCTGAAGTGTCAACCTCTTGGCCTGTGCCAAGAGGTTTTTTTATGCGTGATTCGCAGGTGGAGACGCAGCTGCTACAGCGCAGCGTGGGCACAAGCAGCTTTGGTTGCGTAACTCGGGCGATAGGTCGGCCAAGCGCTCGGCGGGAATTTCAGCCCCCATGCACCAGCATTGCTGCGCAGGTAAATCTGCAGCCATGGCGCATTGGTTGCTTTGGCCACACACAGGGCACAAGCTGGGGTCAAGCGTGACAAAGGACATCTGTGCGAGCGTTAGAGGTCAAAGAGGAATAAAGCCAAGAACCAGTAATGCAAACTGGCCATACAACAAAAGGCACCTTGCAGTGCCTTTTGAGATTGTGCGCAATGGATGATGGCCCTTACCGACCAAGGGCTGCACGCCCAGGTTTAGGCTTTAAGCGCCAGCTTTGACCTTCAAGCGCCAGGCGTGCAGTAGCGGTTCGGTGTAGCCAGAAGGCTGATCGACCCCCTTGAACACCAGGTCCAGCGCGGCTTGCATGGCTGCGCCGTTGGGGTTGGTAGCAAGGCTCTTGTAGGCGGCATCACCGGCATTTTGTTGATCCACCACCTTGGCCATGCGGGCAAAGGTGTCGCGTACCTGCTGCTCGGTGACGATGCCATGTAGCAACCAGTTGGCGATGTGCTGGCTGGAGATGCGCAGTGTGGCGCGGTCTTCCATCAGGCCCACGTTGTGGATGTCAGGCACCTTGGAGCAGCCGACGCCTTGGTCCACCCAACGCACGACGTAGCCCAAGATACCTTGCACGTTGTTGTCCAGCTCTTGCTGCTTTTCGGCGTCGGTCCATTTTGGGGCTTTGGCGACCGGGATCTGCAGCAAATCGGCCAAGATGTTTTCACGTTCGGTGTCGGCACTGGTTTTTTCCAGTTCCTGCTGCACCTCGGCCACGTTGATCTGGTGGTAGTGCAAGGCGTGCAGCGTAGCGCCGGTGGGTGAGGGCACCCAGGCAGTGTTGGCACCCGCTTTGGGGTGGCCAATCTTTTGCTCCAGCATGGCCTTCATCAGGTCAGGCATGGCCCACATGCCCTTGCCAATCTGGGCGCGGCCGCGCAGGCCCATGGTCAGGCCCACCAAAACGTTGTTGCGCTCGTAGGCCTGCAGCCATGCGCTGGACTTCATGTCACCCTTGCGCACCATGGGGCCAGCCTGCATGGCAGTGTGCATTTCGTCGCCAGTGCGGTCCAGGAAGCCAGTATTGATAAAAGCCACACGCGCTGGCGCTGCAGCAATCGCGGCCTTGAGGTTGACCGACGTGCGGCGCTCTTCGTCCATGATGCCCAGCTTGACAGTGTTCTCCGGCAATCCGAGCAGCTTTTCCACGCGGCCAAACAGTTCATTGGCAAAAGCCACTTCGGCGGGGCCGTGCATCTTGGGCTTGACGATGTAGACGCTGCCCGTGCGGCTGTTGCGGATGCCGTTAGCGCCATGGCCTTTGAGGTCATGGATAGCGATGGCTGTGGTGACCACGGCGTCCATGATCCCTTCAGGAATCTCTTTGCCTTCTTCGCCCCACAAGATGGCAGGGTTGGTCATCAGGTGTCCCACATTGCGCACAAACATCAGCGAGCGGCCATGCAGTTGGACGGGCTGGCCATTGGCGCCGGTGTATGTGCGGTCAGCATTCAGGCCGCGCGTGACGGTCTTGCCGCCCTTTTCAAACGATTCGGTCAGCGTGCCTTTCAAAATGCCCAGCCAGTTGCGATAGCCCAGTACTTTGTCTTCAGCATCCACGGCTGCCACAGAATCTTCCAGGTCCAAAATGGTGGACAGTGCGGACTCCACCACAACATCTGCCACACCTGCCGCGTCAGACTGGCCGATCGGGGTGGACTTGTTGATGACGATGTCGATGTGCAAGCCGTTGTTCTTTAGCAGCACCGAGGATGGCGCAGCAGCATCGCCCTGATAGCCAACGAACTGCGTGGCGTCCTTGAGGCCAGTGGTGGTGCCATCTTTGAGGTTCACCGCCAGCGTGCTGCCTTTGACTTGGTAAGCCGTGGCATCCTTGTGCGAACCGCTGACCAATGGCACGGCTTGGTCCAGGAAATCGCGTGCAAATGCGATGACCTTGGCGCCGCGTACGGGGTTATAGCCCTTGCCTTTTTCTGCACCGCCGTCTTCGCTGATGGCATCGGTGCCGTACAGCGCGTCATACAAAGAGCCCCAGCGTGCGTTGGCAGCGTTCAACGCGTAGCGGGCGTTCAAGATGGGCACGACCAACTGGGGGCCAGCGATCTGCGCCAGCTCAGCATCGACGTTTTCGGTGGTGGCCTTGGCATCTTTAGGGGGCTCTACCAAGTAGCCGATTTGTTTCAGAAACTGCTGGTAGGCCGCCATATCGGTGATGGGGCCGGGGTGGGCTTTGTGCCAGGTGTCCAGCTCGGTTTGGAGGCGGTCGCGCTCCGCCAGCAGCGCAGCATTCTTGGCGGCGAGATCTGCTACCAGCGCGCCAAATCCTTGCCAGAACGCTGCAGCATCAACGCCGGTCCCAGGCAACACTTGTTCGTTGATGAAGTCGTGCAGTTCAGTGGCAACTTGCAAGCCGTGGATGGGGGTGCGAGCGGTCATGGTGGCGTATCCCTCAAAGAAAATAGAAAACCGTGGCTCCAGTTGTGGAACCCTGTGCCCCACTGTATTGCAAAGCAATGCATTAATAAATCGAGCAAAAAGCTGGAAACTGATGACTTTTATGCAAAAGTCGGCAACACTCTGTATGTTGTTCGGGATCGGCCTGGATAAATTAGATTGATAGCTACTAACCCTTGTTGCATAAGGGCTAGAGCAGTATTTGGTTCATATTTTGTGCCATGGATAAACTCAAAGCCTTCGAGTCCTTTGTCTCTGTCGCCACCAAAGGCAGCCTGACGGCAGCTGCCAAAGCCGAAGGAGTGGCCCCGGCCATCATGGGGCGCAGGTTGGATGCGCTGGAAGAGCATTTGGGCGTCAAGCTCATGGTGCGCACTACACGCCGCATTACCCTCACGCACGAAGGCAGCGCTTTCTTAGAAGACTGTCAGCGGCTCTTAGCGGATGTGTCCAATGCGGAGGCCAGCGTATCGGCCGGCGGCGTGAAAGCGACCGGGCATTTGCGCATCACCGCACCAGCAGGCTTTGGTCGGCGCCATGTGGCACCGCTGGTGCCGCTGTTTCATGATCTGCACCCGGATGTCACCATCTCTTTGAACCTCAGTGACCGGGTGGTGGATGTGGCAGGCGAAGCCTATGACTGCGCGGTGCGGGTGGGTGATTTGCCGGACTCTTCGCTGATCAGCGTACGCTTGGCAGACAACCGACGCATGTGTGTCGCGACACCAGCCTATTTGCAGCAGCACGGCATACCCAAACACCCTTCGGAATTGGCGCAGCACCGCTGCTTGACCTTATCCAGCGACGCATCGCAGACACGGGGCTGGGCATTTCGATTGCCCCAGCGCGATGGGATCATTGAAGTCGTCCATATCAAGCCCACAGGCCCCTTGGATTGTTCCGACGGCCAAGTACTGCATGACTGGTGCCTAGGAGGCTGGGGCATCGCCTGGCGCAGCACTTGGGAGGTGGAAGCTGAAATCGCGGCAGGCCGCTTGGTTGAGGTCTTGGCTGACTTTGCGGCACCGCCCAATGGCATCTACTTGGTGTTTCCCCAGCGCAAACACATGACGCTGCGATTGCGCTTGTGGATGGATTATTTGAAAGGGCAATACGAACGCCCTGAGTTTTGGAGCAAAGGCGTACAGCGATGACTTTGGAAGCCTTGTTGGCCAGCTTGCATCTGCTGGCAATTTTGACGATGGTGGTGTTTTTATCCAGCGAGGCTGCACTGTGCCGTAGCGAATGGATGAACGAAGCCGTGGTGCGGCGCTTGGCCAAGCTCGACATGATCTATGGGTTGGCTGCGCTGGCCCTGTTGCTAACAGGCATTGCACGCATATTCTGGGGAACGAAGGGCTTGACGTGGTATGTCTCGCAGCCGTTGTTTTACGTAAAGATGCTGCTGTTTTTTGGCATGGCCATCTTGTCGCTGCGCCCCACATTTGCGCTGCGCAAGTGGCTCAAAGCCCTCAACCTCACAGGCACACTTCCGCAGCCTGAGGCCGTGCGCTGGGTGAGGCAATGGATCATGGTGCAAGCCCACGTCATTCCGGTGATTGCCGTTATCGCCGTCTTCTGGGCGCGGGGCATGTAGTGCAGCGGGAAGCCACAGCGTAGGCAAGCTCCAGCCCGGGCACGTAAAATCCCCTGATGCTCTCCGTCAAACAGGATTTGCTCGCAGCTTTGGCTGCTGAGCTCGAAACATTGTCGCCCGGCGCAGGT
>JBJEZV010000205.1:2528-6611 GCA_051887595.1 Comamonas sp. | reverse complement strand
AAACCCGCCATTTGTGCCGCTTCCTTTTGGCGCTCGTCGATCCAGTGCGCGGGCAAGCCAAAAGCAGGGTCGGTCGTGGGCGTGCCAATCAGCGGCGTGGTGATGCCACCAGGGTTGATCGCCAGGTACATGCCGGGGAAGGCTTCGCCTTCGCCCACCATCACGCCGCGCAGCGTGATGCGGTAGGCGCTGGGCTTGAGTTCGAGGTTGTCGCGCACGTGCACGGCAGGGGGCAAGAAGCCCACTTCTTGCGCAAACTTGCGGCGCACGCCCTTGATACGGGTGAGCAAATCGCCCTGGCGCTTTTTGTCGACCAGTGCAATCAGGCGGTAGCCCAGTTCCAGACCCAGCAAGTCCACAGGCTGCAGATCGTCCCACGTGGCTTCCGTATCTTGCTGCGGTGCAATCTGACCAGGGTTGGCAGGAGTGGCAGAGGCTGCGCCGGAGGCCACTTCGTCGGCCTTCTTTTGCGCGCGGCGATGCACGACCCAAGCGCCATAGCCAAACAGCGCGCCCATGGACAGAAACACCATGTGGGGCATGTTGGGGATCAGGCCTAGCATGATCAAAATGGCCGAAGTAATGGTCAGCGCGCGGGGCGATGCCAGCATCTGGTTGGCAATTTGCTTGCCGGTGTCGTTGTCCTTGCCCACGCGCGAAATCACCATGGCCGAGGCCACCGAGATCAGCAGTGCAGGAATCTGTGCCACCAGCGCATCACCCACGGACAGCAAAATGTAGGTGTTGGCAGCGTCGCCTGCGCTCATGCCGTGCTGCGCCATGCCGATGATGAAACCACCGACGATGGTGATGATCAAAATCAAAATGCCAGCCATGGCGTCGCCACGCACAAACTTCGATGCACCGTCCATGGAGCCAAAGAAGTTCGCTTCTTCTTGCACTTCAGCGCGGCGGCGCTTGGCTTCGGCTTCGTCAATCAGGCCAGCGTTCAAGTCCGCGTCCACGGCCATTTGCTTGCCGGGCATCGCATCCAGCGTAAAGCGTGCCGACACTTCGGCGATACGCTCGGCGCCCTTGGTAATCACCACAAAGTTGATCACCACCAAAATCGCAAAAACGATGATACCGACGGCAAAGTTGCCGCCAATCAAGAAGTGACCAAACGACTCAATCACCGCACCCGCTGCGCCAGGGCCGGTATGGCCTTCAAGCAGCACCACGCGGGTAGAAGCCACGTTCAGCGACAGTCGCATCAAGGTGGTCAGCAGCAGCACCGAGGGGAAGGCCGCAAAGTCCAGCGGGCGCACCATGTACGCCGCAATCATCATCACCATCAGCGCAGTGGCAATGTTCAGCGTAAAAAAGGTGTCCAGCAGCCAAGTCGGCATGGGCAGCACCATCAAGGACAAGATGGCAACCACCAAAGCAGGTGCAGCCAAGCCTTGGAACGCTGTGTTGTTCTTGCTGTTCCAGTTCTTGAGTTGATTCAACAGTGCAGTGCTCATAGATGCAGTGCTTTCTTTCGCTTAATTACTGCGACGCCGCGCGCTGGGCGTGGGGGTCAAGTTCAGGGGGCACCTGGGGCTGCACCAGCTCACCTGGTGCGGGGCCTTGGCCGCGCTGTGCGGCCTTGAGGCGATAGACATAGGCCAAAACCTGGGCCACGGCGGTATAGAGCGTGGACGGAATGGCTTGATCGATTTCGGCGTGTGCGTACAAGGCGCGGGCCAGCATGGGGGACTCCAGCACTGGCACGTCGTGCGCCTTGGCAATTTCTCGGATCTTCAGCGCGATCAAATCGGCGCCCATGGCGATCACTTGGGGCGCAGCCATCGTGGCTTCGTCATAGCGCAGTGCCACGGAATAGTGAGTGGGGTTGGTGACCACAAAGTCGGCCTTGGGCACAGCGCCAATGCTGGCGCGCTGGGCGATCTCGCGCTGCTTTTGGCGGATGCGGCCTTTGAGTTCGGGGCTGCCTTCAGATTCTTTGTGCTCTTGTTTGACTTCCTGGTGGCTCATCTTCAGGCGCTGCAAGAACAAGAACTTTTGCAGCGGCACATCGATCATGGCCACGGCAAACACCACCACCAGCAAAAACAGCATGCCGGTGATGATCCAGTCGCCCACCTGCGCCAAAGCGGCAGGGCCACCCAATGCGGGCAAGGTCGACAAATCGACAATGCCCGTCTGGATATGGAACCAGCCCACGGCCGACAAAATCAGCATCAGCACCACGTTTTTGAGCGCGGTCACCATTTGCTGCTTGGAAAACACATTGCCCAAACCCGAGATGGGATTGATGCGTTTGAATTGGGGGGTGATGGGCTTGAGGCTGTAGATCCAGCCGCCCGACATCAAGGTGGTGATGATCGATGCCGCATTGATCACCAGCGCAAAAATCACGCAGCCGACCAAGCCAACCAGCGACATGTCCAGCAAGCGCTCGACCATCAATTGCGGCGCCAGCACGGTGGCAGCGTCGAACGACAGCTGCTGGCCCATGGCAATGCGCAAGTGCTGCATCAGCGTGGGGCCGCCCATCATGACGACCAGCGAACCCACGCCCAACACCGTCAGATGGCCGAGGTCGCGCGAGCGCGACGTCTGGCCGTCTTTGCGGGTTTTCTGCAGCTTCCGTTCGGTTGCTGGTAGGGATTTATCTTGGCTCGATTCCATGACGGCATGAGAAAAAGGTCTCATGCCATTGTCTGCAAGCTGGCCAATCGCTAAAGCGCGAAAAGCGTGCAGGAGGGGCTGCTATTTGCGCGCCACCAGCCCGCCAAGGGGCTGGCAATCTGCTAGGCAAGTAGGTAGTGCTTGTGTTTTAAGAGCTATTTGCCAGCGTGTAGTCTTGCTTTTAAAGTGAAAACTATCGCAAAACAAGGCTATTCAATGGCTAATAGCTATTGCTTTGAAAGCAAAAAATCTTCCAGAAGACTTTGCGAGGCTTAGAAGCCCAGGCTGGCCAGCAAATCGTCCACCTGCGACTGCGACGTCACCACGTCGGCCGCATTCGGGTCCACCACGGGGCCCGACAAACTTGGCTGCTTGGGGGTAGGCGTTGCAGCTTCGGCAGATGAGGACTCCGCCAACGCGGCGGCCCAGATATCGTCTGCATCACCGCTGTCCACGGCCTCAGACGCGGCGGCAGCTGCCGCAGGCGCTGCATTGGCCGCTACAGCACTGGCCGCCACCGCATTCGCAGGCGCGGTTTGCAGCAACAGCTCAACCAGCTGGTTTTCCAGCGTGCCAGCTAACGTGACAACCTTGGCAATGACTTGGCCAGTCAGGTCGTGGAAGTCCTGGGCCATCATGATGTCGGTCAACTGGTTGTCCACGATGCTCGTGGCCTCTTCCATGTCTTCCAGGTAATTCATGATGTGGCCCTTGGCCACCGCTGCCACGGGGTCAGCAATCATGGCCTTGCGCATGGCCTTGGTCTGGTCGACGATGCTGCTTTGGCGCTCTTTGGCGTTGTCCACCAAAGTCAGCACCTTCTCTGCCGCCTGGCCCGTGAGACGGGCAATGTACGACAGGCGATTTTGCGCATCGGGCAGCTCTTCAGCCGCACCGCGCAGACGCTCTGCATAGCCCAACTCACGCAGCGCATCGTGCAACTGGCGTGTCAGCACACCGATTTTGTTGTGCACCTCGCCCTGGTCAAACCCTGGGGGTGGGGTGCTGCTGTTAGGCGTATTTGCGTCCATGGCTTATCCCAGGCCCACCTTCTTCAAGATCAGATTGACCTTTTCTTCCAGTGTGGCCTTGGTAAAGGGTTTGACGATATAGCCAGCAGCACCTGCTTGCGCTGCAGCCACGATGTCTTCTTTGCGTGCTTCGGCGGTCACCATCAGCACGGGCAGGTGTTTGAGCTTGTCGTCTGACTTGATTTCGTTGAGCAACTGAAAGCCGTTCATGTTCGGCATATTGATATCGGTCACCACAAAGTCAAACTTGCTGTTGCGCAGCTTGTGCAGGGCCACCACACCGTCTTCAGCTTCATCAGCCTCGGTGTACCCGCTTTCTTTGAGCAGGTTGCGCACAATGCGGCGCATGGTGGAGAAGTCATCAACGATCAAAAAGCGAAGGGCATTGTTAGCCACGGGGGACCCTTTCGGTCAA
>JBJEZV010000205.1:0-2428 GCA_051887595.1 Comamonas sp. | reverse complement strand
GGTTTGACCACGGCACTGCCCAAATCAAACATGGGCCGATTGTGTTCGTCCACAATTTGGATTTGCAATCCATCCGGCGTTACTTCGGATCGAATCTGCGAGCGGTACTCATTGAGCGTGGCGTTGCTGGCCACGATAGCGTCAATCTTTGCCTGTAGTGCACGAATACGCTTCGCATCGTTATGCGCACGCGCACGGCGATCGTTGTTGCGAAAGGTGGTTTCGGTCTCTGCGTCAGCGCGCTTAACCTCGCCATGGACACGCGTCAAATCCGTGCCGCCGCCAGGAATAATGCTGGAGCTGCTGCCGGAGTCATTACCGCCCGCCATCGACACTTTCAGTGGCGATGTGAAATACGCAGCAATACCTTGTAAATCGCCTTTGGAGGTAGAGCCCAGCAGCCACATCAGCAAGAAGAACGCCATCATGGCCGTCATAAAGTCGGCATAGGCAATCTTCCATGCGCCACCGTGGTGGGCATGCACGCCCTTCTTGGCGCGTTTGATGATGATGGGTTGCAGCTTTTTGTCGTTGGCTGCGGTGGATGCTCCACCTGCCCCATTGGGTGGTGGCATGGTTTATTTCCTCTTGACGTACTCTTCCAGCTCCAAGAAGCCGGGGCGTTCGGTCGAGAACAACACCTTGCGGCCAAACTCAATGGCCGTGGGCGGGTTGTAGCCCTGCATGCTGGCAATCAAGGTGCACTTAATGCATTCAAACTCTTTAGCCGCGTCTTGCTGGCGGTTTTCAATCAACGAAGCCAGCGGCTCTACAAAAGCATAGGCCAGCAAAATACCCAAAAACGTACCCACCAGTGCCGAGGCAATCATGCCGCCCAGTACCGAAGGGGGCTGGCCGACCGAGCCCATGGTGTTCACCACACCCAGCACCGCCGCCACAATACCGAAGGCGGGCAATGCACCTGCCAGGCGCTGCAGCGCCACCACAATGCGGTGGCCTTCTTGGTGGTGGGCTTCAATTTCGTTGTCCATCAGCGACTCAATCTCGTGCGAGTTCAAGTTGCCCGAAACCATCATGCGCAGGTAGTCGGTAATGAACTCCACCAGATGCTGATCCGCCAAAATCTCAGGGTACTTTTGGAACAACTCAGAGTTTTGCGGCTCTTCCACGTCCATTTCAATGGCCATCAAGCCTTCTTTGCGGGCCTTTTGCAGCAGGTCATAGAGCAAAGCCATCAAACTCAAAAAGCGCGCCTTGGTGTGCTTGGAGTTTTTCAGTGCTGCGCCCAGCGCCTTCATGGTGGCCTTAAGCACCTTGGGTGGATTGCTCACCACAAACGCACCAAGAGCCGCACCACCAATGGTGGCCAGCTCAAAAGGAAGTGCCTTGGCAAGCACGCTCATGTTTCCGCCGTGCAGGGCATAGACGCCAAAGACGCAGCCGAAGGCAAGGATGTAACCAATTAGGACAAGCATGGGATGAATTGTCTGCCGAGCGTGCGCTCGTGATTGTGCAAAAAGCGGGGTGATTGTGTCTTACATCGGCACCAAACTCACAAGCTGTAGCAACTTTGTGTCTTGAATGTGAAATTAAAGGCCGCAGACCTGCATCGAAGGTGTTTGTGCGCGCTCTCACATACAGGTGGGTGCATCTCTATCTATAGAGGCGATGTACTTCTATATATAAAGAGCTGTATCAGCAAGCTAGCAAGCTGGATAGCTGTGCATGCGGCCAAGGCGCTCTGCTGTTGCACAAAAAAACCGCATGTAAAAATTTTTGAAAAATTTGCTTAAGTCTTTGCGCCCCACGTCGATACATCACACAGCAGGGGAAAACGCCCTGTGAAGGACAGATCAAACGGCAAACACAACAAATGCCGGAAGTCTGAAATTTTGAAGGGGCCGCTGGTTGCACCCGCCCACTAACAAGGGTGCAGCTGGCACAACGAACTGAATTGACGTAGGAGCTACATCATGGCAATGGTCATCACCACCAACATTTCTTCGCTGAACGCACAACGCCAACTGTCTGGCTCGGCCAGCAAGCTGGCAACTTCCATGGAGCGCCTGTCCTCCGGTCTGCGTATCAACAGCGCCAAGGATGACGCAGCTGGCCTGGCTATCTCCAGCCGCATGACCACCCAGATCACTGGCCTGAATGTGGCCCAGCGCAATGCCAACGACGGTATTTCTCTGGCGCAAACTGCTGAAGGTGCTTTGTCGACCATTGGTAATAACCTGCAGCGTATCCGTGAACTGGCCGTGCAGTCGCGTAATGCAACCAACTCATCTGATGACCGTGCTGCTTTGCAAAAAGAAGTTCAGCAACTGAAGGATGAGATTGGCCGGGTAGCCAAAAATACCTCCTTCAATGGCACAAATTTGCTGGATGGTTCTTTTGCTGCGCAAGACTTCCAAGTTGGTGCTAACCAAGGTCAGACCATTCGTATCAGCAGCCTGGCAAATGC
>JBJEZV010000204.1:0-6676 GCA_051887595.1 Comamonas sp. | reverse complement strand
GCATACCTGCACCAAGGCATGTCGTGGGGCATTGCCAGCGCATGCCTGTGGGGCACAGCGCACGGCGCATTGGTCGGGTATGTGCTCGATGGCCAAGGGCTGTGGTTGCTGTCGGCAGCGATGCTGGTCAGTGTGGCGTTGGGATCGTTCACCGTGGCTTTGCAGCGCTTTCGGCAAAGTACATCGATGCGTCGCGATGCGCTGATCATGCTGCTACCCACAGCTGCCCAAACAGGCTTAGGGGCAGCGGTGTTGATACGCGCTACAGACCAAGGCCTGGCTGCGTTGCTGGTGATACCGGCGCTGCAAACGCTGTATGGCATAGCGCTGTTGGCCCGCATGCGCACCAGTACACCCGGGCTCGGGTGGGTACAGGTCGTGGTGGCTTTGTGCTTGCAAACGATGGTGCTGAGTACCGCCGCCGCGCTGTTGGCACAGCCTGGCATTTTGGAAGGACTGCAAGCCACCGTCACGCTGTGGGCCATGCATTTGCTGTGGCTGGTGATGGCCATGGTGGGCTGCATGGGCTTGCTGATCATGCTGCGTGACCGCGCCCAAGCCTTAGAGCAAGGCTTGGCCTTGCGCGATCCTCTGACCCAGTTGCCCAATCGCGCTGCATTGGTACAGACACTGGAAGCGGCCATTGCGCATGCCGCGCAGCAACACCAACCATTGGCCTTGATGGTGCTGGACATCGACCATTTCAAAAGTGTCAACGACACCCATGGGCACCTGATCGGTGACTTGGTCATCCAAAGCATTGCGCGCACGCTGGAGCAGCAACGGCGTGCCAGCGATTTTGCGGCCCGCTACGGGGGTGAAGAATTTGTTGTGGTGCTACCCAACACCCCCGCGCGCGCCGCCTTTTCGCTGGCCGAACAACTGTGCCAAGCCGTGCGCCACACACCTTTGCAGCTAGCCAATGGCATGCGCTTGCACATCACCATCAGCGTGGGTGTTTTTGCCTGCACGCCCGCGCACGGCAGCGACTGGAAACGACTGGTGGCCGCTGCAGACGAAGCTATGTACTTGGCCAAACGCAATGGCCGCGATCGCGTGGCCTTGTCTGCGCCGGTACAGGCCATACAGTCTCCAGCCATGGGGGTGGCTTAAAACGGTGCAGCGTCTGGATCGCTGTCAACCGGCGCTTGTGCAGGCCCTGTAACGGCTGCTTGACCGGCGACACGCACCGCCAAAGTCGCGGGTGGCGCTACCTGACCAATTTCGGTACGCCCTTCCCCACCCAAGGCTTCAATCAAATCTGGCAACAGCTTGGACAGCTCAGCCGTGGCAATGGCGACGTCAGTATCAAAACCCCCTTCGTCCCCCGCTTGGTCCAGCACGGTGTCGGTGAAGCCGATTTTTTTCAGTTGCAAGCTGTCGGTCAGGACAAAGCTGACGCGGTCATCCCACGTCATGGCCAGTTTGGTGGGCAATTTGCCGTGTTCCACGTGCTGCTTGACTTCATCAATATCCAGCGGATGGCGGGCGTAACGCACCACCGCCTTGGATTCATCGGCGGCCTTGAGTTCGCATTCGCGATCGATGCTAAATCCGGCCGGAGCCTCTTGCGTCAGCAACCAATGGGCCATGGCTGCCTGTGCACTGGTCTGGGTGTCCAGCAACGCAACGCCAAAACCTTGGAGGCTTTCCACCAGCAAGGTCACGACTTCATCTGCTTTGCCTTGCGCGCCCGTATCGAGCACCAAGAACTTGGCCTGCGGATCGATCCACACCCACATGCTGCTTTGCTTGGTAAATGCCATGGGCAGCAAATCCAGCTTGGCTTCGTCTTTGAGATCGCGCTTTTCTTTTTTACCGGGCTTGCGGCCAAACTCTTTTTCAATCGCATCGGCTTTTTCTTGCACCTTGCGATTGAGCACGCTGGCAGGCAGCATCTTGGACTCGCTCATAAAGCGCAAGATCCATTGCCCGCCCACACTCTCAGCCAGTGCCCCGTTTGCCTCGCCTCGAGGAGGCACCCAGCCTGAGGACTTTTCTTGTGTTGCACCGCAGGCCATAAAAGGCGTTTTCTGCAGCGCCTCTTCCATGCGCTCCAATGAGCCTTCCCATTGCGCCGCAATGCGATACACGATCATGTTTTTGAACACGCAAACACCTTTTCTTTGTTGAACTTCGCTGCATCACCACATTGGCACAACGCCTGCTACCTGCCCTTGCTACACCCACATGCACTTGAGCGTGAAGCTCTATAGGCCAAGCGCACTCACTGTTATCGCCCTTGTTTCGCACAGCTTTGTATTACTTTACACAGCAGCAGCAAAGGCTCACGAAGGCCTTACAAAGAACCCGCACACTGGCATCCATGGACACAGCAATCGCTGGTCTTTTTCTTCCTCCCATAGAAAGGAACTTGTGATGCAACGCTTCCAACGTACATTGGCTACCGCCATCGCCGCCGCCGCTTTGCTGGGCACTGCAGCTTTGAGCGCCCACGCCCAACCTCAGCCTGCAGCAGCACCTCACCAAGCGGCCGCCGCAGCCCATGGTCCCCGCGCAGGACACATTGACTTTGCCAAGATCCGTGCTGAACGCACGGAACACCTGAAAACTGTTTTGCAGATTCAGCCCAGCCAGCAAGGCGCATGGGATGCCTATGTCAAGGCGATAACCCCAGCGCCACGCGCAAAGGCAGATGGATCAACACGCCCAGACCTGCGCAAGCTCACCACCCCTGAGCGCCTGGATCTGGCCCAGAAACTGCGCAAAGAACGCACCGCCAAAGCCGAGCAGCGCGAACAAGCCACACGCAGCTTTTACGCCAGCTTAAATCCCAGCCAGCAAAAAGCGTTTGATGCCATCAGCGCTCAACGCCATGGCAAGCCTGGCATGCACAAAGCCGGTCATGGCAAGCGTTCTGATGGACCTCGCGGTATGCATCGCGGTCATGGCCCTGCCGGACACCATCCAGCCACAGCAGCACCAGTGGCTCCCGCTGCTTAATTCACCACTGCGGATTGATCCCGCGCACACACGCAAGCAGGCTTCGGCCTGCTTTTTTTTGTGCTGAAGAAAAAAGCTTTTCAGGCATCCACACGCTGCGCATGCGTGACATGCCATGTGGACAGCTTCTCCCGCCTCCACCGCCGCTGTATTGATTCCAGAACATGCCGACCGCGCGCAGTGCCAAGAGGCCGTGGAATAGACCGAACCAACATCGCCCCCGACAAGTGAGTTACAGAAAAATAATCAATAAAAACAGTGGCTTAAATCAATCCAGAGCATCCTTGTAATCAAGGGCTAACCCTGTAATTCAGTTACAGCATTCGACAAACCCTAGATTTGTAACGCGGTTACATAGCTTTTCTTCACCTCGGCCTAGGGATGCACCCGCTCCGACCCGTTGTGGATAACTTTGGGCATAGAAAAAGAGCAACTGCATGCTTATCCACACCAAAAGTCATAGCAGATGACTTATGCCCAAATGCAAGCTTGCCCATCCCTGTACTCAAGCACATACTTTGAAGTTTTGTAAGTCATTGATATGAAAATAAATTTTCAGCTTATCCACACATTCCATCGAGACTTACTATTACTACTAATTAAAAATAGAAGACATAAGGAATAACAACCGCGCGAAAAAATTCGCGCAAAAAGAGCGAACAGCTCGTTCCGTTCCGTTTTTTCGGATCCTTCGATATTCTGCTTGTCAGTATTTGGCTGTACACAATCACAGTAGGCTTGTGGTTAGTAAAGTCGTTGCGACTTATTCACTTCTTTTTTTGTAGCTAAAAGTGATGTTTTTTCAATGGTTTACAGCCGATAACTGAGTTACATCAGAGTACGAACAGACCTGTGGATAGAAAGCATGCAAAACAAGAGATATCCACAAAAATTCAAAAAATTTGGAAGTTATCCCAGCTGGTGATACATCAGCGATAGGGCATGCCCCACACATTTAGTCCTTTAGCAAGTGCTTGATCCCAGTGTCCAAAGTCGAGTTATCCACAGTACAAGCGCACACTTACTATTACTACTATCTTTATAAAAAATAAAAAAGAACAACTTCAATAAAGCAAATGGACATAGAGAAGCTCAGGAGAGCGAAACAGCAAATGCTTGTTCAACATTGAAAAAACCGCTTCAGCTTTTCAAGCGTGTGCTTGCTGTGCAAGCTGCCATCTCAGCACTCAAATCCTGTCTGAGCATGGGCTACAGCAGGAAGTTGTTCTTTCTCCCTAAGTTGTACACAGGAAGTTATTCACAGTCGTGCATAAGCTCCGCATGTGCATGCCTGTGCGAAAAGGGTGTTCATTCAAAAAAATTCAATGCCTGAAGGAAAGAACAAGCCACAACAAGACCTGGGTGTTCAAAGACGGCGAAAACAATTTTTCATGTCAAACGCATGCAAATGCCCACCGCGCAAAGAAGGCGCGCTATGCAATCAGTTGCTGCTGCGTGGCAGCTTGCGTCGAGGTGTGGTGGGCGCCTGTGCCAGCATGGCAGCGCTGCGGGCTTGCGCTGCTTGGACCAAAGGCGAGATCAGTTGTGCTTCGGGCAAGTTACGCCAATAGCGCCGGGGCATTTCTTTGCGCATGGCAGCTACTTTGAGCCGAGCAGGATTGAAGATGTGGGCGTAATACGTCAACCACAGCGCTTCGCCAGCATCTGAATGCGGGGCATCACTGGCGCAGGCCCCAGGCCCCCAGCTGAGAACGCCTGAGCGGCCTTTCAAGGGCTTGAAGGCGTATGCAGGGTCTACACCTTGCGGCGCTAACACAGCCACGTCCTCGGCCTGCGGCCACCAGCGCAGGCAGCATTGGGGCGTCAGGATGCTCCAGCGCATATTAGCAAAGCGTTTGACAAAGAACGGGGCCACAGCCTGAACAATGTGGTGTTCAGGCTCAAACCAGGCCACATACAAAGGGCCAAGACCATCCGATGGGTGGTCGGCAAGCTCTACAGGCCGAAAACGCACAAAAGCATGCATTTTGTGGACCTCACGGCGCACCGCTTTGATCCACAGTTGCATTTGCACCCGGTCGGGGTCAAGCACATCGTGGCGCAGTGCAGGTTCATGCTGCATGCGCCACAGCACACGATAGAGCAGGCAAAAACGTTCTGGTGCGTGGTTGAGCAGACACTGCTGTGCTGCGTCCGGGAACCAGCGCGGCACAGTCAATACCTGCGCAAATGCATCAGGGCCACTGATCCAATCGCTGGTTTGCGTTACCACAGGCTCGGGGGCAAACAAATCCGGGCTGCGCCGCTGGCTGTCTTCCGTCAACCACTCCACCTGATGGGGTGGCTTTTGCTGGCCCCACAGCAGCTTGGCGATACGGCGCCAATGTTCGAAATCCGTGCCGTCGCCGGGCAAGATGATGGTGGTGCGAGGCATGGCGCTTTAAAACAGGCTTGCTTGAACAGGCTGTGGTGCCATCGGTTGGACCAGCTTGGCCGCCAGCATAGGGTCATCGAGACGTCGCCCCGGTTGCCAGCCAACGCATTCGACAAAAGGCAAGATCTTGTCCACAGGCACTTTGAGTTGGTTCAGGTCATGGCGATGCAGCATGCGCCAGCGGCGTGCCATGAGCAGTTTGTCCACAGATTTCACACCCAGCCCCGGCACGCGCAGCAGCATTTCACGCGGCGCTGTGTTGAGGTTCACCGGAAAACGTTCGCGGTGCGCCAATGCCCATGCCAGTTTGGGGTCGTGCTCCAAAGACAGCATGCGCTGGCCATTGGCCCCTGCAGGTACGATTTCCTGTGCGTCAAAACCATAAAACCGCATCAACCAGTCCGCCTGATACAGCCGGTGCTCACGCACCAAGGGCGGAGCCATAAGTGGCAGATCCTTGCTGCTGTCAGGAATGGGGCTGAAGGCCGAGTAATACACACGGCGCAGACCATAGCCACTGTAAAGCTTGGAGCTCGTCAAAATGATGTCGCCATCATCGGCCCCATCGGCCCCCACAATCATCTGGGTGCTCTGCCCGCCAGGCGCATAGGCTTGCGGCTTGGCCGCCTGCGTGCGGCGCGAGCGCGGCATGGAAATCACCGAGGTTTTGGCTGCCGCAGTACGCTCGGCTTTAGAGTTGGCGATGTGATCGTGCAGCTGCCCCATGGCGTGATGGATGGTCGTGCTGTCTTTTTCAGGGGCCAGTTGATTCAAACCTTGAACCGTGGGCAGTTCAATATTGATGCTCAACCGGTCGGCATACAGGCCTGCTTCGGCCAGCAACACGGGGTCGGCATCGGGAATGGTTTTGAGGTGGATATAACCTTTGAAGCCATGTTCCAGCCGCAAGCTGCGTGCCACGGCCACCAGTTGCTCCATGGTGTAGTCCGGACTGCGGATGATGCCGCTGGACAGAAACAGGCCTTCAATGCAATTGCGCTTGTAAAAGTCCAGGGTCAGATCGACCACTTCCTGCACCGTAAAACGTGCGCGTGCAATATTGGAGCTGACACGATTGACGCAGTATTTGCAGTCGTAGATGCAAAAGTTGGTCAGCAAAATTTTCAGCAAAGACACACAGCGGCCATCGGGTGTGTAGCTGTGGCAAATGCCCATGCCTTCGGTCGAGCCGATACCTCCCCCTGCAGCATGGCGCTTGGCGCTGCCACTGGAAGCACAAGAGGCGTCGTATTTGGCGGCATCCGCCAAGATGGCAAGTTTGTTTTGCAGTTCCACTGTATGAATGTACAGCTATCT
>JBJEZV010000203.1:3373-6801 GCA_051887595.1 Comamonas sp. | reverse complement strand
AATCCACACCTTCGGCAAAGACGCCGCCCAGCACGGCAAATCCCAGCAACTGCCCCCCGGGCTGAAACTGGTTCAAAAACTGCGCGCGGGCGGCCTCGTCCATGTGTGGTTGCTGCAGGCAAATCGGAAGCTCAGGGTGGAGTTGCTGCACACAAGCGGCGAGCTGTTGCAAATACGCAAAGCTGCTGACAAAGCACAGATAGTTGCCAGGCCGCTGCTGCCATTGCTGTGCCATCACTTGTGCAATGTGTGGCACGGATGCCGTGCGGTCTTGAAACCGCGTGGAGATGTGGCGCACGGTATGCACGCGCAGCTGCGTTGCCCGAAATGGTGCTGGAATATCCAGCCACTGTGTATGTGCAGGCAGGCCGAGCATGTCGCGGTAAAAGTTAGCGGGGGTGAGGGTGCCCGAAAAAAGTACGCTCGCTTGTGCGGCGGCATGCCGTGCCCGCAAGTGGTGGGCAGGAAACACATTGCGCAGGCTGATGGTGGTCAGTGGCTTGCCGCGAAACGGTGGGCGCTGCTGTACATCCATTAAGGCGTGTTCACCAAATTGCTCTGCCAGCGTAGTGAATTGCAAGGCAGCCAGATAAAACTCCAGCAAAGGGTGGCTGGCAGGCAATGGTGCTTCGTCTTGTGCCTCGGCAATGCGCGTGATGCAGGTGTTCAGCCGATCGAGCCACTCTGGGGGCGGCGCATCGAGCAAATGGTAGGGATGGGTGAGCTCGCGGTTCAGGGCATTCCAGGCGGTGTGCAGCTTATCTAGACTGCGGCGGATGCGGCCTTCGGTGCTTTGGCGGGCCTGCTGCAGCAGGCTTTGTGCCATGGGTGCGCTGTACATGCTGCGGGCGCGGTCCACGAGGTTGTGCGCCTCATCCACCAGCACGCCCACCTTCCAGCCTTCGGCCTCCGTCAGCGCATACAGCATGGCGCTGCTGTCGTAGTAATAGTTGTAGTCACCAATGAGCACGTCGCTCCAACGCGCCATTTCTTGGCCCAGGTAGTAAGGGCAGATCTGGTGGTCCTGTGCGGTCTGTCGCAAGGTGGCATCGTCCCACACTTGCGGCTGCCCCGCCAAAGCTTGGCGCGCAGCAGGCAGGCGGTCATAAAAGCCCTGAGCCAGCGGGCAAGAATCGGGATGGCAAGCTTTGTCAGGATGTTCACAGCGCTTGTCGCGTGCCAGCAGCGTCAACACGCGCACAGGAGGCTGAGCTTGTTGCTGTAAAGCGGTGTTGATCTGTGCCATGGCCTGCAATGCGAGTGCATGACCTGTTCCCTTGGCAGTCAAAAAGAACACCTTGTCCAGCCCCGCATCCGGGCAAGCTTTGAGCATGGGAAAGATGGTGCCCATGGTCTTGCCAATACCGGTGGGCGCTTGCGCCAGCAAGCACTGGCTGCTTTCTGTGGCGCGTGCCTGACGGTACACGGCCACCGAGAGCGCACGCTGGCCTGCGCGGAAATGGCCCAAGGGAAACTGCAGTTGTTGGAGTGCTGCATCCCGTGCGCTGCGGTGTGCCGCCTCGCTGCGTGCCCAGTCTACAAAGCGCTGACATTGCAACTCAAAAAAATCCATCAGTTGCTGCGCGCTGCAGTCTTCATACAGTACATGCTCTTTGCCGGTGGTAATGTGCAAATACACCAGCGCCAAGCGAATGTTTGCCAGCCCGTCGCGCACGCACAGCAAGTAGCCGTAGATGCGTGTTTGTGCCCAGTGCAGGGCGCGCTGGTTGGTCTTGATGCTGTGCATATCGCCGCGGTAGGTTTTGATTTCCTCCAGCGTCTGCGTAGCAGGCTCATAGCCATCGGCACGGCCATGGACATGCAAGTCCTGCCACTGGCCGTGCAGGGGCACTTCCACCTGATAGCTGAGGCTGGTGGCTTGGCGCTTTTGCTGCACTTGTCGGTGCCCTTGGATGCCTTGCGCGGCACTAGGCGCGGGCGTAAAGCGCAAATCCAAATCACCTTCGCGTGCCGTGAATGCGCACAGCGCACGCACGCCAATGCTCATGTGCATAGATCGGGCACTTCCTCAGTTTGCCAAGTCACATGGCACACGCGTGCGGGGATGCCGTGCTGTGCAAAGTACTGCAGCCATCGGATCTGGTTGTCCTGGAGCTTGTCGCCCGGAGCTTTGACTTCCACCATTTCATAGCGTTGCTCGGCAGGCCAAAAGCGGATCAGATCCGGTAGGCCCGTACGGTGTTCGCGTGGGTTGGCTTGCAGGCGCTCGAACATGCGCTGCAAATGCGCTGCAGGTATGCAGTGCAATGCCAGTTGAAGCAATGGAGCATGGATCGCAGGCCAAATCACCAACGGGTTTTGTGTGCCGTGTTTGTCTGCAAAGCGTTGCATGATCGTGTCGCAGTAGCGTCCATCTTCCAATTCCTGCAAGCATTGCGCAAACACATCCGCGCGGCGCTCAGCAAAGTCAGGGGCAGCGAAGTCGGCCGGTGCACTTTGGAAGGGGTGGAAAAAAGCGCCTTGCAGCGGCGCAAAAATGGCGGGCCAGCACAACAGTCCGAACAGCGCGGTGATCAGCGTGTTTTCAACGTAAAAAACGGGTGCTTGCTCCGAGTGCCAGTGGTCACGCAAGGCATATTCCACGCTGCAGGGCACAGCAGGCCATGGCAGGCATAGATCTATGCGAGCAGTTTCTTCCACCATGGCCGCAATGGCCCGGGTGCGAGTGGTTGGCATGCCCGTGTGGCGCAGCAAGCGCGGTAGCATGCGCTGCAGTTGTTGTTGCTCTTGCTCACTTTCGGGCGCGTGCAAAGCTGTGTGCGCCAGTGCCAAAGCAGCCTCATATGCGCCCTGTAACTCCAGCACACGAATGTGTCGGTGGCGGGCACCCGGGTATCGACACTGCGCATAAATGCTTTGCGCCGTGGCCCAGTCTTGGGCTTTTTCGCAGGCTTGCCCCAAACGCATCAGCAGCTTGGCGCGGCGTTGTTCTAGCCAAGGGTTGGAGCTGCGCAATTGCATCAACTGCTGCCATACTTCGGCAGCCTCAAGCGCTTGGTTCTCCCAGGCATCGCGGCACGTTTGCATGCGCAGATAGGTATCGACATCTTCCCGGCATTGGAAAGCCCGGGCCGAAGCGGGAAGCTGCACGTTTTCATACCGAAAGATGCCCAGATCAGCAAGGACAAATTCTGACCAGCTCTGGCGCAGGTTGCCAAAAAACATGAGCCTGAAGCGTTCTGCGGTTTGCACCAGATCCGAGTCCACGCACCACACCCGTTCGGTGGACTGCGGGTGCCAATGCGCGTAAGGTTTTTCGCCCAGTTGCGCTTCTTGGAGCGCCTGCAGCCATTCTTGTTTGCGCAAGGCGGGGTTGATGCTGCTGGGGAGTAGCTGGTGCAGCTCGGCGCGGGTGTGCAAAGCAAACAACACGCTCACAGGCATGGGCATCTCGGTATGGAGCCAGC
>JBJEZV010000203.1:0-3273 GCA_051887595.1 Comamonas sp. | reverse complement strand
GGAACTGTATATAAATTCAGTGTTTGCGTGTTTTTTGCTTTTCCCTGCCAGCCTTTGTGCTACTTGGGTTGTAGCGCTAAACCCAGAGCAGCTCTTGTGTTGCGCTGGAAATAAAAAAGCCACCGACTGCATTGCGCAACAGGTGGCTTTGGTAAGGAGCAGTGGTTGAACGCTTAGATGGCGTCAACTTGTGCTTTGGGTGCGGCTTGCTGAAAGGCTGGCAGTTCGTAGCAGGCCGCCTCAATTTGCATGATCAAAGGCCAGCGTGACAGATCCACCTTGAAGCGGCGCGCACTTTCGATTTGTGGGATGAGGTACACATCGGCCAGCGTTGGCGTATCTCCCCAGCTGAAGCGACCGCGATGCTTTTGCTGGCTCAGCAGCTGCTCATAAGCATCAAAGCCAGCGCCAATCCAGCGACCACACCACGCATTGATCTTGTCGGTATCAGCACCGAATTCATGGCGCAAAAACTCCAGAATGCGGCGGTTGTTGATGGGGTGAATGTCACAGCCAATGATGGCGGCCAAGGCACGGACATGGGCGCGTGCTTCGGGTTCTGCGGGCAGCAATGCAGGCTCGGGGTAGCGCTCTTCCAGCCATTCGATGATAGCCGGAGACTGAATGAGCACCTCACCATCATCGAGCACCAAGGCTGGCACCAGGCCTTGCGGGTTCACGCGCTGAAATTCCTCGCGCAGGTGATGTTCCAGACGCAAGTCGACCGGCACGTACTCTGGACTCACGCCTTTAAGATTCAGCGCAATGCGCAAGCGGTGCGATGTGCCGCTGCGAAAGTAGTTGTAGTGCTTCATCTGTCTGTACTTTATTGAGAATTTTTAGCAGGCAGTACGGTGCCCCAGCATTCGCCAAAGCCAATGCGCGCGTAGCCAGCTTTTTCGCACCAACCGCGCAGCACGATGGCATCGCCGTCTTCCAAGAACACACGTTGCTCGCCATTGGGCAACTGCAGCGGGTTTTTGCCGCCGGTGGTCAACTCGATCAAGGCACCAGCCTGATCCAGTGTGGGGCCAGACAAAGTACCTGTACCCAGCAGGTCGCCAGGTTGCAGATTGCAGCCGTTGACCGTGTGGTGGGTCACCATTTGTGCCATGGTCCAGTACGCGTGCTTGTAGCTGGTCTGGCAGATCTGAGCTTCTGTCTTGTCTGCACGCATGCGCTCGGTTTGCAGGCCCACCGACAGTTGGATATCAATCGCGCCCGCAGTGCGGTTGCTCTCGCTGTCCAAGTAGGGCAGAGGCTGTGGATCTTCGGCAGGGCGCTGCAGCGCTGTGCGGTAAGGCGCAAGTGCTTCCAGCGTCACGACCCATGGAGAGATCGTGGTCGCAAAGTTCTTGGCCAAGAAGGGACCCAGCGGCTGGTATTCCCAAGCTTGGATGTCACGTGCCGACCAGTCGTTCAGCAAGCAAATACCGAACACGTGCGACTCGGCCTGTTCCAGCGCAATGCTGTCGCCCAAGGCGTTGCCAGTACCGATAAATACGCCCAGTTCCAGTTCAATGTCGACACGCTTGCTGGGAGTGAGCACAGGCGCTGGTGCATCAGGGCCTTTGGTTTGACCCATGGGGCGAGGAAACGCTTGGCCCGAAATGCCAATGCTGGAAGCACGGCCGTGGTAACCAATGGGCACCCACTTGTAGTTGGGCATCAATGGATTGTCGGGGCGGAATAGGCGACCAATGTTGGTGGCGTGGTAGATCGAGGTGTAGAAGTCGGTGTAGTCGCCAATGCGTGCAGGCACATTGAATTCAGCTTCGGCTTGCGGCACCAGGCAAGCCTGCACGGTGGATTGCTCTGCTGCTCCTTCACGCAGCGCGCGCGACAGAGCCAAGCGCAACGCGCTCCAATAATTTTGACCCAGGGCCATCAGGCTATTGAGCGAGCTTTGCGCTGCTGCTTGCAAAGCCAAAGCAGCGTCGCCTGTGCAAACACCTGCTTGATTCAGTGCGGCCAAATCAATGATCTGGTCACCAATGGCCACACCACCGCGCCATGCTTCTTGGGTGTTGCTGCGGCGGAAGATGGCAAACGGCAGGTTTTGAATAGGAAAGTCGGTGCCGGTTTGGTTGGCGGAGCTCACCCAGCTGCGCAGCTGGACGTCGTGGGTTTCATTCAGAGCGAGTGTCATTCGATTCAATTCACGCAAGTCAATAACCAAAGCCTCGCAAGAGCGAGGCTCGAACATCAAGAGCAGATTCAGGCCTTAGCTGCGGCGCATGCTGCCATCGTGCATCCAAGCGGCGTGCTTGGGCGCACGTTTGGTCTTGGACCACTCTTCCAGCATGTCCCATTTGACTTCATCGAGCTTTTGGTACATCTCTGGGGTGCCTACATCGGCAGCCAACTCCACACGGTGACCATTGGGGTCGAAGAAATAAATCGATTGGAACAAGGTGTGGTCAATGGGGCCAATCACACTGATACCAGCCGCTTGCAGCTTTTCTTTGGTGGACACCAGCTTGTCCATCGAATCGACTTTCAGCGCCAAGTGTTGCACCCAAGTTGGGGTGTTGGGGTCGCGGCCCATTTCAGGTTGTGTCGGCAATTCAAAGAAAGCCAAGATGTTGCCATTGCCAGCATCCAAAAACACGTGCATGTAAGGATCAGGCGCTTTGGTGGAGGGCACCTCGTTCTCCGCAATCGCCAGCACGAAGTTCATGTCGAGATGCTTGGAATACCACTCCACCGTTTCTTTGGCGTCTTTACAGCGGTAAGCGACGTGGTGAATTTTTTCGATCAGCATGGTGCACTCCGAAGGGTTCATCAAGGCAGAAAGCTGTCGGAATCTCATCCAGTGAGATGTTCAGCTGACGCACAAGAGGTTAAGCAATGGAGTAATGGTTGCACGCGCAACCAAATCATGCATTGGTAATTACCCTAGGTTTGGCGCCAGCGGGGCCGCTGTGCTCTAGCTTAAAAAGTGTTCGCAGTTGTTCGCTTCGCTCGGAGCCGTAGGTGGTGAATTCTTCGGTGGCAGCGGCCCCATTCGCTGCCTTTAACGTTGCCTGCTTTTTCGCAATGGGTTGCGTTGCAACTGTGTGCGCAGCCAGGCCGTCCAGGCATTGGTTTGGCGCAGGGCTGGCATTTTGATGCAGCGGTAGCTGGCATACGAGAGAGCAATCACGACAGGCGCCAAGCAAGCTGTGACCAGCCAGTGCTCGGTCATGCTCAGGGATGATGCAGTTTCCAGACCTAACAACAGTCGGTAAGTCACATACAGGGCCAGCCCGTGCAATAAGTAGATGCTGAAGG
>JBJEZV010000202.1:0-6803 GCA_051887595.1 Comamonas sp. | reverse complement strand
CCCCGCCACTAGCAGAAAACGCAAAGGGCCTGACTTTTGCCGCCAATGCCGATTTCATACACTGGCGGCTTATGTCAGTTGCTCACTCTCCCACCCCCCAAGGTTTGCAAGGGCCTTGGCGCCGCGTCGTTTTTGTCGGCCTGTATGAATGTATTGCCATCTTGGCCTGCAGTGTGCTGTTCATGGCCATTGGTCAGGAAGCCGCGTCTTCGGGCGCAATGGCGGTGGTGTCCTCGGTCATTGCCATTGTCTGGAATGTGATCTTCAACAGCTTGTTTGAAAAGTGGGAAGCCCGCCAGACCAAAAAGGGCCGCTCCGTGCTGCGCCGTGTGGTGCACGCTATTGGCTTTGAAGGTGGTATTGCCGCCATGCTGATTCCGCTGATGGCATGGTGGTTTGGTATTTCGCTGTGGGAAGCCACCGTGCTGGAAGCCGGAATTTTGGTGTTCTTCCTGATCTACACCTATGTCTTCAACTGGTGTTTTGACCGCGTGTTTGGGCTGCCGGCATCGGCCCAAGCGGTAAAGGCTTAAACACGCAAGGTTGGCGCGATCAGCCTTGACACAATCGCTTTCCATCGCACCCCAGTAGGTGCGATGGAATGAGAATGCCACCTTTAATGCACGGCGCCGATGAAGCTGGCCAGCTCTGGCGTTTGGGGCTGTGCAAACAGGGCTTTGGCTGGGCCGCATTCATGCACCAAACCTTGGTGCATGAACACCAGCTGATCACCCACTTCGCGTGCAAAACGCATCTCGTGCGTGACCATGATCAGCGTCATGCCTTCCGCTGCCAATTGCTTGACCACGGACAGCACTTCGTTGACCAGCTCCGGGTCTAGGGCCGAAGTGATTTCATCGCACAGCAGTACTTTGGGCTCCATCGCCAGCGCACGTGCAATGGCCACACGCTGTTGCTGGCCGCCGCTGAGCTGGTCCGGATAGGCATCAAACTTGTGGCCCAAGCCGACTTTCTCCAGCATCTGGCGCGCCAGCTCTTGTGCGCGGGATTTGCTCACGCCTTTGACGACGGTGGGCGACAGCGCAACGTTCTCCCCGGCGGTGAGGTGCGGGAACAGATTGAACTGCTGAAACACCATGCCCACCTTCAAGCGCAATGCGCGCAGTTGTGCGGGCGTGGCTTCACTGCCCTTGAGCACCGTGTCTTCCACCACGATCTGGCCGGAATCAATACGCTCCAGTCCATTGATAGAACGCAGCAACGTGCTCTTGCCCGAACCACTGCGGCCAATGATGGCCACCACCTGTCCGGGCTCGACCGTCAGGTCAACGCCCTTGAGCACGTGGTTATCGCCAAAGTTTTTGTGCACAGCACAGACGTCAACGAGCGGCATAGAGTTTCTTCTCCAGATGGGATGCATACAGGGACAGTGGCCAGCACAGCGCGAAGTAGGCCAGTGCGACGAGTCCATAGATGAGGAAAGGCTGGAATGTGGCGTTGGCCAGCATGGAGCCCAGCTTGGTCAGTTCGGTAAATCCGATGATGGAAGCCACCGACGTACCTTTGATGATTTGCACCGAAAAGCCCACCGTCGGCGCAATCGACAGGCGCAGCGCTTGCGGCAAGATCACGTAGCGCATCTGCTGAAAGTAGCCCATGGCCAAGCTGGAAGTGGCTTCCCATTGGCCACGGGGAATGGCTTCGACGCAACCGCGCCAGACTTCGGCCAAATAGGCGCTGGTGTAAAGCGTCAGGCCAATGGCCGCAGCGGTCCAGGGCGAAATATCAAAGCCCGCCATCGAGGCGCCAAAGAACACCAAAAACATCTGCATCAGCAGCGGCGTGTTCTGGAAGGTCTGGATATAGGCTTTGCTCAGGCGGCGCAGGTTTTCGCTGCGGCTCACGCGGGCAAACAGCACGATCAAAGCGCTCAGGCCGCCCAACAAAAAGGCCATCAGCGACAGCAGCAAGGTGGCCAGCAAGCCTTCGGCCAGCTTGAGCAAAATGGGCAGCAGGGGAATGTCGGCAATCATGCGGCACCTCCAGTAGGCAAGGCGGGGGCCGGTGGTGTGCGGCGGGCCACGATCCAGTGTGTGCCCATCCAGTTCAGTGCCCAGCGCAGCAGCAGTGCCAGCAGGCCATACATGACGGTCACGATGATGTAAGTCTCAAAAGCGCGGAAGTTGCGGGACTGGATGAAGTTGGCCGCGAACGTCAGGTCTTGGGCGGCAATCTGTGACACCACCGAAGTGCCCAACATGACAATCACAATCTGGCTGGACAGCGAGGGCCAGACCTTTTGCAGCGCAGGGCGCAGCACCACGTGGCGAAAACATGCCCAGCGTGACATGCCCAATGCCTGCGAAGCTTCAAGCTGGCCGCGTGGCGTCTCTTGAATACCCGCACGCACAATCTCCGTCAGGTAGGCGCCCAGGTTCACCACGGTGGTGAGCAAGCAAGCCTGCCATTCGTTGATCTGTACGCCCAGCGACGGCAGACCAAAAAACACAAACATCAGCTGCACCAAAAATGGCGTGTTGCGGATCAATTCCACATACACCTTGAACACCCAATGCAGTGGCGCAATCCGCCACGCACGGCACACCCCGCCCACTACGCCAATCAGTCCACCCAATACAGCGCCTGCAGCTGTCAGCCCCAGCGTGAAGCCAGCGCCTTGCAGCAACATGTCGCTGTGTGCAAAGACCGCAGCAAAGTCAAATTCATAAGCCATTCAGCAAATCCCGCAATCGTTCAAAACCTCTAGTGAACCGGGCGCTCAGGCCCGGTCACTGCAGTTGATTTAGAAGTTGGCAGGCAGGCTCATCTTCATCCAGCGCTCGGCCAAAGCATTCAAACGGCCATCGCTCTTGGTCTTGCTGATGATCTCGTCCACCTTGGCTTGCAAGGCAGCTTCGCCCTTGGCCATGCCGATGTAGCAAGGCGTGTCTTCCACGGCAAACTTGGCCACCATGGGGCGTTGCTGTGTGCGTTCGTTCACCGCGTTGGCCACGATGTTGCCCAAGGTCACCAGCTGCACTTGGCCGGTCAGATAGCTTTGTGCGGTGGCGTTGTTGTCTTCATAGCGCTTGATGTTGGCTGAGGCAGGGGCCACAGCGGTCAGGGCCATGTCTTCGGTCGAGCCACGGGTCACACCGATGGTCTTGTTGGCCAAGTCAGCAGGGCCGCTGATTTGCACATCGGCTGGGCCATACACGCTCTTGGGAAAGGGTGCGTAGGTTTGCGAAAAGTCGATCACTTTGGCGCGCTCTTCATTTTTGCCCAAGCTGGAGATCACCAGATCCACCTTGCCGGTGGTCAAGAACGGCACGCGGTTGGTAGAGGTCACGGGCACGAGCTCCAACTTCACGCCGAGCTCCTTGGCAATCAGGTTTGCCATGTCAATGTCATAGCCTTGCAGCTTCAAATCCTTGCCCAGCGATCCAAAAGGTGGAAAGTCTTGGGGAATGGCTATGCGCACCACACCGTTTTTCTGGATGGTGGCGAGGCTGTCGGCGTGGGCGGCAGTGCCCACCGTAGCGAAGGCGGCAGCAGCCAGCAGGCTGCGCAGGGCGTGGCGGCGATGCAGGGACGACATGGTCATACAAGATTTCCTTCAAAAAGGGTGAGGTGAAAAGAAGGGAGTTGGCAGGCTTCGCCTTTGTGGGGCATCGCCTGCATGTCCACGCTACAGCGGCGTGCAGCGTGGATGAGGTGCAGCCGCATGGCATGGGCTGCACCTTCCGCATCGTGGGCGCACAGAGCGTCAACGATGGCTTGGTGTTCTTGGGCGGGGTGGTCGCTCGCACCCGACCATACAAAGGGCATGCGAAGGCTGTGTGCAATCGCGTGTTGCAGTTGCTGGGCCATGGCTTGCAAGCCGGGGTTGCCGGAGAGCTGAGCGAGCAGCAAATGGAAATCCAGGTCGGCCTGTACGGCACGCAGCACATCCTGTGCCTGCAGCGCTTGCTGGAAATCGAGTTGCAGTCGTTGCAGCTGGCGCTGTGTGGCGTGCGTGATATGCGCGGCAGCCAGTGCGGCCCAGCCAGGCTCCAGCACCAGCCGCAGCTCAAACAACTGGCGTGGTGTCAGTGCGCCCCAGTTGGATGTGGCGAAGCGTTGTTCCTGAGGCTGGTGCGTGGCATGGGGGCCTTGCACGATGGCGCCTTTGCCCGGATGGATGCGTACCAGACCCAGCGCTTCCAATACCGACAAGGCTTCGCGCAGCGAGGCTCGGCTAATGCCCAGCTCGCGTGCCAGCTCACGCTGTGCAGGCAGCGCCTGTCCTTGGGCGTAACCACCCGAGAGGATCAGCTGCTGCAAGCGTTGTGCGATAGAAGAAGGAATGCGTTCCATGGTGTGGGGTGGTCGGATTGGTCAGACCAGTTGCCATGGACTTAAGCGATTTGCGTGCCAGATTGCTGTGAGTGCAACAGCGAGATAGGTAATTACCCTGGGCGGTGCATCAGCGGCATAAAAATGCCGAATGCGTGTCGAAATGGTGCGTGTTTGCACTATTTCGGATGGCGGTCTGCGCAAAGTGCCGTGACCTGGCCCTCGCAGCTGGGGGCGCGGTATCTGTGGAGCACGTAAAATCTACGGCTTTCCCCAAGGAGCGCTGCAGCAGCGTGTGCGAGTCGGCATACGCTGTCAGGCTTGGGGCTGCAGCTGTGCGCAGCTGTTCGCATGCAACGGCGCTCACCTGTCTGTCTGTATTGGTTTTGCTTTTTCACAGGTGAGTGCGATGACTGCTGCCCCCCGTTCGATTCCTCCTATGCGCCTCTCGGGCCTGGAGCCCGTGTTCATTGGCAAAGACACCCTGTTCGTCAACGTGGGCGAGCGCACCAACGTCACGGGCTCCAAAGCGTTTGCACGCCTGATCTTGAACGAGCAGTACGAAGAAGCCTTGGCCGTTGCGCGACAGCAGGTGGAGAACGGTGCGCAGATCATCGACGTGAACATGGACGAGGCCATGCTGGACAGCAAGGCCGCCATGGTGCGCTTTCTGAACCTGATTGCTTCTGAGCCCGATATCGCCAAAGTGCCGGTGATGGTGGACTCCTCCAAGTGGGAGGTGATCGAAGCTGGTCTGCGCTGCTTGCAGGGCAAGGGCATCGTGAACTCCATCTCCATGAAGGAAGGTGTGGAAGAGTTCAAAAAGCACGCCAAGCTGGTCAAGCGCTATGGCGCCGCTGCCGTGGTCATGGCGTTTGACGAAAAGGGCCAGGCTGACACCTTTGAGCGCAAGATTGAAATCTGCGAGCGCGCCTACCGCATCTTGGTCGACGAAGTGGGGTTTCCGCCTGAGGACATCATCTTCGACCCCAACATTTTCGCCGTGGCGACTGGTATTGAAGAGCACAACAACTACGGTGTGGACTTCATCGAAGCCGTGCGCTGGATCAAGCAGAACCTGCCCGGCGCCAAGGTCAGTGGCGGTGTCTCCAATGTGTCGTTCTCGTTCCGCGGCAACGATCCCGTACGTGAAGCGATTCACACCGTGTTCCTCTACCACGCCATCCAAGCGGGCATGGACATGGGCATCGTCAACGCCGGCATGATCGGCGTGTACGACCAGCTGGACCCTGTGCTGCGCGAGCGTGTGGAAGATGTAGTGCTCAACCGCCGCCCTGATGCAGCCGAGCGCCTGCTGGAAATTGCCGACCAGGCCAAGGGCAACGCCAAGGACGACAGCAAGAAGCTGGAATGGCGTGGCACGCCAGATAACCCCAAGACCGTGGGCGAGCGCCTGACGCACGCGCTGGTGCACGGCATTACCGACTTCATTACCGAAGACACGGAAGAGGCCTACCAAGAAGTGCTGGCCAAGGGCGGTCGCCCGCTGCACGTGATTGAAGGCCCGCTCATGGACGGCATGAACGTGGTGGGTGATCTGTTTGGCGCAGGCAAGATGTTCCTGCCTCAGGTAGTGAAGTCTGCCCGTGTGATGAAGCAGGCAGTGGCCCACTTGGTGCCCTACATCGAAGAAGAAAAGCGCCAGCAAGAAGCTGCCGGCCTGGACGTGACCAGCAAGGGCAAGATCGTGATTGCCACCGTTAAGGGTGACGTGCACGACATTGGCAAGAACATCGTCACCGTGGTCTTGCAGTGCAACAACTTTGAAGTGGTGAACATGGGCGTGATGGTGCCCTGCCACGAAGTATTGGCCAAGGCCAAAGAGGTGGGGGCCGACATCATTGGTCTTTCTGGATTGATTACGCCCAGCCTGGAAGAGATGCAGTATGTGGCGGGCGAAATGCAGAAGGATGAATACTTCCGCAGCCGCAACACCCCCTTGCTGATCGGTGGCGCCACCTGCTCGCGCGTGCACACGGCTGTGAAGATTGCGCCCAAGTACGAAGGCCCTGTGGTTTATGTGCCCGATGCGTCGCGCTCGGTCAGCGTGGCGCAAAGCCTGCTGGGCGAAGGCAAGCAAGCCTATCTGGAAGAACTCAAAACCGACTACGACAAGGTTCGCGCCCAGCACGCCAACAAAAAAAAGACACCGCTGTGGGATTTGGAGAAAGCCCGTGCCAATGCGGCTGTGGTGGAGCATGCGCCTGTAGTGCCCCGTGCCTTGGGCCGCAAGGTGTTTAAAAACTTTGATTTGGCAGAAATTGCCCAGTACATCGACTGGGGGCCGTTCTTCCAGACCTGGGACCTGGCAGGCCCTTTTCCTGCCATCCTGGACGATGAGATCGTGGGCGAACAGGCACGCAAGGTTTACGAAGACGCGCAGGCCATGCTCAAAAAGATCATCGAAGGCCGTTGGGTGCAGGCCAATGGCGTGATGGGCATCTTCCCCGCCAACCGTGTGGGCGATGACATCGTGTTCTACACCG
>JBJEZV010000201.1:0-6953 GCA_051887595.1 Comamonas sp. | reverse complement strand
CTGAATAAGAGCTGTATGCCTTTGGTAGATAAGCGATTACAAGTCCTAGAGCTTGTAAACCCTTATATATCAAAGGCATGCAGCTCTTTTTACATGAGCTTGGGGCGGTAATAGCCACCGCAATATCCGATATTTCCCGAGGGATTTAACGGCCGTCTGCGCTGGGATTTGGCCCTCCAAACCTCCGTAGTTGCCCGCAAGTTTGGCGCCCTGAAGTGCGTCCAAAGACATTCTTGGAGCCTGCATGGGCGCCATTTTTAATTGTCTATATACAAATAAAAAACGTATTTGACAAAAGAAGTGCTGGTTCTGACACTGAATCCACCCGCTAACCACCGGTTTCAGATGCCATGCCAAGACTCACGGAACTTCACAGCTATGCCGACGCTCAAGCGCAGTTTTCTTCGGAGAAACTGTGGGAGCTGTTCGACGGGCAGCGCGAGCACTTCAACATCGCCACAGAGTGTGTGGATCGCCATGCCGCAAGCGGCCGCGACGCGCTGATCGTGGCCCACGCCGATGGCCGCGATGAGGTCATCACCTATGCCGAACTGTCGGCCGACAGCAGCCGTTTTGCGCACTGGCTGGCCTCTGAAGGCGTGCAGCCTGGCCAGCGCGTGGCCATCATGCTGGAGCCCTCGCGCGCCTTCTACACCGCCATGTTTGGCACCATCAAGCGCGGCGCCATTGCCGTACCCATGTTCACGCTGTTTGGCCCCGATGGCGTGCGCCTGCGCCTCGATGACTGCCAGCCCGCCTTGCTGGTGACCAATGCCCTCAAGCGCGAAACAGCGCCGGCCCACATCCGCACCGTGGTGTATGACGATGGCTTGCACGCCCGCTTGCAACCACTGCCCACGGATTACGCCGCCCACACCAGCGGCAGCGATCTGGCGGTGTTCCAGTACACCTCGGGCACCACGCGTGAATTGCCCGAGGCGGTCAAGCACACCCACCGCTCGCTGGTGACTTTGATGGTCGCCGCCCTGTACGGCACCGGCCTGCGCCCCGGCGACCGTTACTTTTGTCCCTCTTCACCCGCCTGGGGCCATGGCCTGTGGCACGGCACGCTGGCACCGCTGGCGCTGGGCCTGGCGGTAGGCGCCTACAGCGGCAAATTCCACGCTGAGCGTTTGCTGCAAGCGCTGTCGCAGCACGGCTTTACCAACATGTCGGCCGCCGCTACGCACTACCGCATGATGAAGAACTGCGGCAAAGCCAACGACTACACCTACCTTTTGCAAAAGCTGTCGTTCACTGGCGAGCCCATCGACGACGACACCGCCGACTTTGTGCAGCGCACCTGGGGCCTAGAGGTGTGCAGCATGTACGGCACCACCGAGATCGGGGTAGTGCTGGTCAGCTACCCCGGTGCGCCCGACTTTCCCGTCAAGCGCGGCGCTTTGGGCAAGGCCGTGCCCGGCTCCCGTGTGGAAGTGCACGACGATGCAGGCAACGTTTGCCCCCCAGGTGTGACGGGCCAACTCATGGTGCAACGCCACGGCCAATGGATTCCCACCAAAGACCTGGGTCGCACCGATGCTGACGGCTACTTCTACCACGGCGGTCGCGCCGATGACGTGATCATTTCTGCGGGCTGGACCATGAGCGCCGTGGAGATCGAAAACGTGATGCTCATGCACCCCGACGTGCAAGAAGCCGCCGCCATTGGCGTGCCTGACGAGCTGCGTGGGCAGGTCATCAAGGCCTTCATCGTATCCGAGCGTTCGGGCAGCGATGCCTTCATCCAAGAAATCCAAGACCTGCTGCGCAGCAAGCTCAGCCAGCACGAGTACCCACGCCAAGTTGCCTTCGTGGCCGAACTGCCCAAGACGCCTGCAGGCAAGGTGCACCGCAAGGTGCTGCGCGAACGCGAGCAAGCCGCACTGGCAGCAGCGATGGCCTGAGCCTTTTCACCGATTCACACACCACCGGAGACCCACCATGGACATGAAAGCCCAACGCTCATTCCCCAAAATCACCGAACAAGGACTGGACGATTTGCGCCAGCGCCTGGGCCAAAAAATTGGCCAGACCGCAGAGCCTTGGTGCTACGAGGCCACGCGCGACAACATTCGCCACTACGCGCACGGCATTGGTGATGACAACCCTCTGTGGTGCGACCCCGACTACGCCGCCAAAACCCACTACGGCACGCTGGTGGCGCTGCCCAGCTTCTTGTTCTCGACCAGCCGCATTGTCTCGGGCTATGTGGGCGGCCTGCCTGGCGTGCACGCCATGTGGTCGGGTGCTGACTGGACATGGCACAAGCCAGTGCTGCGCAACGATGTAATCCACACCGAGGCCTACCTGAAAGACCTGGTGGAGCACCAAACCCGCTTTGCCGGCCGCGCCATCCAACAGATCTACCACGTGGACTTTTTCAACCAGTCCGGCGACAAGGTGGCAGAGGCGGACAGCTGGTGCTTTCGCACCGAACGTGACCACGCCCGTGAGCAAGGCACCAAGTACCAAGAAGCGCGTGCCCGTGGCCCACGCCGCTACACAGACGAGGAGCTGGCAGAAGCTTACAAGCTCTACCGCGACGAAGAAATCCGGGGCGCACTGCCGCGCTACTGGGAAGACGTGCAAGAGGGCCAAGAGCTGCCCGTGATGTTCAAGGGCCCTATGACGGTGACAGGCTTTATTGCCTATGCCCAAGGCTGGGGCGGCCTGTACATCCGCGCCAACAAGCTGGCTTGGAAGCTGATCGACGCCCACCCCGGCGTCGGCATCAAAAACCGCTTTGGCATACCCGATGTGCCGGAGCGCGTGCATTGGGAAGAAGAATTTGCACTGGAAGTCGGCGCACCCGGCGCATACGACTACGGCCCAGAGCGCACTTCGTGGCTCACGCACCAGCTCACCAACTGGATGGGCGACACGGGCTTTTTGCACAAAGCCAGCTGCCAGGTGCGCCGCCACAATCCGGAAGGCGACATGCTGTTCATCAAGGGCAAGGTCAAGCGCAAGTTTGTGGAAAACGGCAAGCACATGGTCGAGATCAGCCAAGAAGGCCGCAACCAAGACGATGAACTGTCGGTGATCGGCAGCGGCATTGTCATCTTGCCCAGCAAAGGCTAAGCCATGGCTGCGACCACTGGCGGCGCACTCGACGGGCTGAAAGTGGTTGACCTGTCGCGCGTATTGGCAGGTCCGCTGTGCACCCAAATGCTGGCGGACCAGGGGGCCGATGTGATCAAGGTGGAGCCTCCAAACGGCGACGAAACGCGCCACCTTGGTCCCCCTTTTGATGGCGATGGTCGCTCTGCCTACTTTGCGGCCCTGAACCGTGGCAAACGTGCCATCAGCCTCGATTTGTCCAAACCCCAAGCGCAGGAAGTATTGCACCGCTTGCTGGCCGACGCCGATGTGCTGGTGGAGAACTTTCTGCCCGGCACCATGGAGCGCTGGGGCTTGGGCTACGAGCAAACGCTGGCCCAACGCTACCCGCGTTTGGTGTACTGCGCCATCTCGGGATTTGGCAGCGACGGCCCCATGGGCGGGCTGCCCGGATACGACGCGGTATTGCAGGCTTTGTGCGGCATCATGAGCGTCAACGGCTGCCCGGAAACAGGCGCCACGCGCCTGGGGTTGCCCATCGTCGATCACTTGACCGGCTATGTGGCCTTCAGCTCCATCTTGCTGGCCTTGCAAGCGCGCCAGCGCAGCCAACAAGGCCAGCGCGTGGAGGCGGTGCTCTACGACACGGCCATCAGTTTGCTACTGCCCCATGCCTCCAACTGGATGGTCTCGGGCAAAGCCCCCGGCTTGCTGGGCAGTGCCCATCCCAATATTGCGCCCTATGACAAATTCCAGGCGCGCGATGGCGAGCTGTTTTTGGGCATCGTCAACGATGGGCAGTTCCGGCGCTTTTGCATCCACTTGCAATTGCACGATGTGCTCAGCGACGCGCGTTTCCAAAGCAATGCCTTGCGCCTGCAGCACCGCGATGCGCTCAAGGCACTGATCGACTCTGCCATTGCGCAGGTGGACCGCACCCCTTTGTGCGATGCCCTGATGCGTGCTGGCGTCCCCGCAGCGCCCGTGTACTCCTTGCAAGAGGCGCTCGAACATCCGCATTGCCAACACCGCGCGCTGCTGGTGCGCGATGGCAACTACACCGGCTTGCGCGCACCCATGCGCTTGTCGGCCACTCCGGGAAAATCAGGCAGCGCGCCTCCGGCTTTTGCCCAAGACTGTGATCCAGTGTTGGAGCAACTGGGCTTTTCTGATTCGCAACGTCAGCAGCTTCACGAGGCAGGTGCAGTCCCTCGTGTGACGCATTAGTTTTCCCTGCACACCGATAAATCAAGGAGACAAAGCCATGCGAAAGATCACTCCCCTGCTTGCAGCCCTGGTTGCCGTGCTTGCGCCTTGGGGCGCAGCGCAAGCACAGGCCTATCCCAACAAACCCATCAAGATCATCGTCGCTTATGCGGCAGGCCAAGGCACTGACATTGCCACGCGCTACATCGCTGACCAGATGAGCCAAGACTTGGGCCAGCCCATCGTCGTCGACAACCGCCCCGGCGCAGGCGGCAACCTGGGCACGGAGCTGGCGGGCCAAGCCGCCCCTGATGGCTACACGCTGACCATGGGCACCAATGCCACCCATGCGCTCAACCAGTTTCTCTACAACAAGCTGCCCTTCAATGCCGAAAAAGATTTCACCCCGGTCGGTCTGGTCGGCACTTTTCCGATGGTGATGGCCGTCAACAGCACATCGCCCTTCCGCACGGTTAAGGAAGTGGTGGATGCGGCGCGCAAAGACCCACGTTCGGCCGATATCGCCATGCCCAGCACCACTGCGCGGCTGGTGGTGGAATTGCTCAAGCAAAGCACCGCTGTGCCGCTGTTTGGTGTGCCTTATAAAGGCTCGGGCAACGCCATGACGGATGTGCTGGGCAACCAGCTGCCGCTGGTGGTAGACACCCCAACGGCGCTGCGCGTGCATCTGGATGCAGGCAAGGTGCGCGCCGTGGGCGTGACCTCGGCCAAACCCAGCGGTCTGGTGCCGGGCGTACAACCCATTGCCGACCAAGGCTTTGATGGCTTTGAAGTGATTGCCTGGAACGCCCTGTACGCCCCCAAGGGCACGCCCGCAGCGGTCGTGGAGCGCTTGAACCAATCCCTCAACAAGGTGCTGGCCAAGCCGGAGACCACCCAAAAGCTGTTGGCCTTGGGCTTTGAACCGGCGGGCGGCCCCTCGACCGATTTAGCTACCTTTGCCAGCAAAGAGCGTGAAAAGTGGGGTCCCATCATCAGCACAGCGGGCATTCAGGCCAATTGACACAGCCATGCCCAGCACCACGCTTTAGCCGTGGTGCAGACTGTGCAGCTGCCGCTCGATCTCTCGGGCGGCTTGCTGCATTTGGGCCACGATGCGCTGCGTAGCCACGGCATTGATGTGACCGGTCAGCCCCACGCTGACCAAGGTGTGCGTCATGCGGCCCGCACTGGCAAACACTGGCACCGCCAACACCGTCACGCCGGTCATGAAGTTGTCGCGGTCTACGCTCCAGCCGCGATCGCGCGCCAGCTCCACTTGTTTTTTCCAGGTATCGAATGTGGGCGCTTGGTCCCAGGCAATCTGGTTAAACCGCTTGCGCAGCTGCACCCAGGTCTCGCCGCTGTGCGCAGCCATCAAACGCCCGGTGGCGCTGACCCACTGCGTGAACTGGCTGCCCACATCGGTGTGAAGGCGAAACGGCTGCTCCGAATGCGACAACGCCAGCACCAAGACACTTTGTTTGGGCGTGATCTCCACTCCCATGGCGCTGATGCCGTGCTCGTGCGCAATGCTGTCCAAATAAGGCTGCACCAGCTGGGTGAAGCCCCCGCCTTCGAGCACGCTGCGGGCCAGGCTGATCATGCCGCTGCCCAGGCTGTAGCGCCGCGTTTGTGGATCGGCGTTGACCAATTCTTCCTCCACCAGCACCCGCAAGATGTGCAAACAGGTGCTGGGCACCAGACCCAATGCATCGGCAATGGCTTTGACGCCCATGGGTTGCTGCATGCGCCCGAGCAAACGCAAGATGGCAATCGAGCGCGAAACCGCAGGTACGGGGCGCACACGCGTGCCGCGCGGGGCGTTTTTGCGTGCGGGAGTAGGTTCAGGCATGCGGCGTTTCCTTGGGGGCGGGCTCGGGTGTGGGGGTGCGCAAGACTTTCAAGATAGCCTGTGCAGCCAACACCTTGCGCTGCGCCACACACACGTCGACACGCACAAAGACCAAGCTGGCCGTCTTTTGCAGCACAGTGACCTGCGCCTGCAACAAGTCGCCCGCGTGGGCGGGGCTGATGAACTGGCTGTCTAGCTGCAGCGTCACGCAGGGCTGGCGCTGCGACAACTCCCAGGCAACGGCGCTGGCCGCATGGTCGGCCAAGCTCAGCAGCACGCCGCCATGCACCATGCCCGCAGGATTGAGGTGACGCGCATCGAGCTGCAGCGCATAACATCGCTGTCCATCGTCTGTTTTACGCGAGAGCAGCGGCCCTATCTGTCCCATGTGGCCGGCCAGGGCATGGCTTTTCCAGCCAGCCGCATCGAAAGCATTTTGAGCATCCATGCCAACACCTTTTGTCTATAGACAAGTATTTTGTCTGGAGACACTTTAAAGGCCACAAGCTGGAACGCGCAAGCCGCATTCACCCTAGGCGCGGTCAGTGCACCAAGCGCATCCTGCACGTCAGCGAAATAGCAAATACAAGAGCATCTAGCCTTGGGATATCAACACTTTGCGATACTTTTCAATCGAAAAATGGCTGCTAGCATAGGCAATAAGCTCTGTTTTTGGCTTATTTGCTTGCCATTGCTGGCGCCATCCTGCAGGTTGTGCGTCGTACGCGGTGAAGCAGGCTTGCGCAAGCACAGCGCCTCGGTGCCACAGATGCAAGATTCCGTGCTCACACATGGAAAAGCCAGAGCACAGACAATCCGCCTGCACCTG
>JBJEZV010000200.1:0-6954 GCA_051887595.1 Comamonas sp. | reverse complement strand
GCATGGAAACTGCTGGACGCTCAGGTCGACTACCGCGCTTTGGTGGGCTTTAAGCTCAATGCCCTCGGTGTTAGCACCTCGGAGTCTGGTTCTGTGAAATTGACGGAGACAAACAAGTGAATCACAACGCGCAACGCAATCAAGGATCTCGTTTTTGGGTGACGGCTCAACGCACCATGCTGGCAGCAGCCATGGTGACGGCCTTGAGCGGTTGCGCGTGGTTTGGCTCCAGCAAAACGCCCAAGCCTGCCGATCTGGGTCCCAATGTGGTGAACTTGCCAGTGCGCCAAGCGTGGACTGTCAACATCCCTTCGCTGCGCAATGCCAACGTGCGTGCCCAGGTGCAGGGCGACAACGTAGTGGTGGCTGCGGCTGACGGCACCGTCGTCAGTGTGAATGCGGCCAATGGGCGTGAAAACTGGCGTGCGCAAACCGGTAAGGCCTTGCAAACCGGCGTGGGCTCGGATGGGCGTTTTAGCGCGGTGGTGACCACAGGCAATGAACTGGTGGTGCTGGAAGGCAGCAACCAACTGTGGAGCAAGTCGCTGAGCACCTCTGCTTTTACTGCGCCTTTGGTTGCAGGCGGCCGTGTGTTTGTGCTGGCAGCGGATCGTTCCGTCAGTGCCTTTGATGCGCAAAATGGTGCACGGTTGTGGACCCAGCGCCGCGATGGTGAGCCCTTGGTGCTGCGCCAGCAGGGTGTGTTGATGCCTTATGGCAATACGTTGCTGGCAGGCTTGTCTGGCCGTCTGGTGGCTTTGAATCCCGACAATGGCAGCATTGTCTGGGAGGCGCCTTTGGCTTCGCCACGGGGCACAAATGACGTCGAACGCCTGGTTGATTTGGTAGGTCCAGCAGCACGCGTGAGCAATGCCGTTTGCGCCCGTGCTTTCCAAGCCAGCGTGGGCTGCGTGGATGCCAATTCCGGGCGCACAGCCTGGGCACAAACTGCCAAGGGAGCAGTGGGAATTGCAGCTGATGCAGAGTACGTCTTTGGGACTGAAAGCAATGGCATTGTGCAAGCATGGAACATCACCGATGGCGAAAAGCGCTGGTCCATTGATCGCTTACAGCATCGCAAGCTGACCGCACCCTTGGTGCTGGGTCGCTCGGTGGTGATGGGTGATGAACAAGGCCTGGTGCATTTGGTCTCTCGACAAGATGGTTCGCATATGAACCGATTGAATACCGACGGATCCGGCGTGGCAGTGGCGCCGGTGGTGGCTGCCGATACCTTGGTGGTCGTGACACGGAGTGGTGGCATTTACGGCTTCCGCCCGGATTGACAGAATTTTTCGAATGAAGCCAGTTATTGCCCTAGTCGGGCGGCCCAATGTGGGCAAATCAACCTTGTTCAACCGACTGACCAAGTCGCGTGACGCCATCGTCGCCGACTTTGCCGGGTTGACGCGTGATCGCCACTACGGCCAGGGTCGCCAAGGTAAATACGAATACATCGTCATCGATACCGGCGGTTTCGAGCCGGATGCCTCCAAGGGCATCTTCCGCGAGATGGCCAAGCAAACACGCCAAGCCGTGGCAGAAGCCGATGTGGTGGTGTTTGTGGTCGATGCCCGCGATGGCTTGTCTGCCCAAGACCACGACATTGGCAACTACCTGCGTCGCTTGGGCAAGCCCTGCGTGTTGGTGGCCAACAAAGCCGAAGGCATGAAGGCGGGCACACAGCTGGCTGAATTCTATGAATTGGGTCTGGGCGAGGTCTACCCTGTCTCCGCAGCCCACGGTCAGGGCGTGCGCGGCTTGCTCGATTTGGCTTTGGGTTCACTGAACCTGCCTGAGCCAGAAGAAGAGGGCATTGAAGATGTCGAAGCCAAGCCTGTGCGCTTGGCGCTGGCGGGTCGCCCCAATGCGGGTAAATCGACGCTGATCAATACGTGGCTGGGTGAGGAGCGCTTGGTAGCGTTCGACATGCCTGGCACCACGCGCGATGCGATCTCTGTGCCTTTTGAACGCAATGGCCAGAAGTTCGAGCTGATCGACACCGCAGGCCTGCGCCGCAAGGGTAAGGTATTTCAAGCCATCGAGAAGTTCTCGGTGGTCAAGACTTTGCAAGCCATCGAGAACGCCAACGTGGTGTTGCTGTTGATCGACGCCACCGAAGGTGTGACCGACCAAGATGCCCACATTGCTGGCTATGTGCTGGAAAGCGGCCGGGCTGTGGTCGTGGCGGTCAACAAGTGGGATGCAGTGGATGACTACCAGCGCCAGCTGGTCGAGCGCGCCATTGAAACGCGCTTGGGCTTCTTGAAGTTTGCAGCCTTGCACTTCATCTCGGCAGCCAAGCGCCAAGGCCTAGGTCCGCTGTGGGCGTCCATCGTGCAAGCGCACAAGGCGGCCACCTGCAAGATGCCGACACCGGTACTCACACGGGTGCTGCTGGAGGCCGTGCAGTATCAAACACCAAAGAAGGCAGGTGCCTATCGCCCCAAACCGCGTTATGCGCACCAAGGCGGTATGAATCCTCCTGTGATTGTGGTGCACGGCAATTCGCTGGAACACATCACAGACGCTTACAAGCGCTTCTTGGAAGGTCGCTTCCGCAAAGAGTTCGATTTGGTGGGAACACCGCTTCGCATTGAGTTCAAAACTTCCCATAACCCCTACGCCGACTGAGGCGGGAAGCCATCACCACAGTGCAGGCGTGAATGAATCCCGTGAGGGAGTCGGGCGCGCAAAGCGCTGTGGTAAGGTGTCGGTTTACAACAACATTTCCGAACACGGAGAATATCGTGAGCAATAAAGGCCAACTCCTGCAAGATCCTTTCCTGAACGCCCTGCGCCGTGAGCACGTGCCAGTGTCCATCTACTTGGTCAACGGCATCAAGCTCCAAGGTCAAATCGAATCTTTTGACCAGTATGTGGTGCTGCTGCGCAACACCGTGACGCAAATGGTCTACAAGCACGCCATTTCGACCATCGTTCCCGGTCGCCCCGTGAACTTCAACATGGCAGACAACAACGACAACGAGGCTGCAGCCGCTTGAAACTGTTGACTTATCCCTTCCCTGCACCGCAGTGCAGGGTGGGGGAGGTAAGTGCATGAGCGCCAATGCCACACCTTCCCCTGACGCCACCCCGGTAGTGCTGGTCGGCGTCGATTTCGGACTTCCACACTTCGACAACGAGCTTGAAGAGCTGGGTTTGCTGGCAGAGACTGCTGGTTTGCACCCTGTGGCACGCATCACCTGTAAGCGCAAAGCACCTGACGCAGCCTTGTTTGTGGGCAGTGGCAAGGCGGACGAAATCCGCATGCTCGCCCAGATGCATGGTGCGCGTGAAGTGCTGTTCGACCAGTCTCTCAGTCCTGCGCAGCAACGCAATCTGGAGCGGCACCTCGAGATGCCGGTCAATGACCGGACCTTGCTGATTCTGGAGATTTTTGCCCAACGTGCACGCAGTCATGAAGGCAAACTGCAAGTAGAGCTTGCACGTTTGCAGTATGTGAGTACCCGCTTGGTGCGTCGATGGACCCACTTGGAGCGCCAGATGGGCGGTATCGGTGGACGCGGTGGTCCGGGTGAAAAGCAAATTGAGCTGGACCGACGCATGATTGCCGAAGCCATCAAGCGCACCAAAGACAAGCTGCAAAAGGTCAAGAAGCAACGCCAGACTCAGCGCCGCCAACGTGAGCGCCGAGACGTGTTCAATATCTCCTTGGTCGGCTACACCAACGCGGGCAAGTCCACCTTGTTCAATGCGCTGGTCAAAGCACGTGCTTACGCGGCAGACCAATTGTTTGCCACCTTGGATACCACCACGCGCCAGTTGTATCTGGCAGAGGCTGGCACCTCGGTGTCTTTGTCCGATACAGTGGGCTTCATTCGCGACTTGCCGCACGGACTAGTGGAAGCGTTTCAGGCGACCTTGCAAGAAGCTGTGGATGCCGATTTGCTGCTGCATGTTGTGGATGCGTCCAATGAAACTTTCCCAGAGCAGATGGATCAAGTGCGCAAGGTACTTGGCGAGATCGATGCACTGGGCATTCCACAGTTGCTGGTTTTCAACAAGCTCGACGCATTGCCCGCTGGCTGCAGACCTGCAGTGTTGTATGACACCTATGAAGTCGATGGACAAGAAGTGCCTCGGGTTTTTGTGAGTGCACGCACGGGCGAGGGGCTTGCACAACTGCGCCAATGCTTGGCTGATGCTGCGCTGGCCTCGCGCCCAGCTTCCGACGATAGGTCGTTGTTTGACACTGAAGATGGCCTACCGTCACAGCCAATGTCCCCTGGAAACGAAGACGATTGAGCAAAGTGCCCAATGTACATTTGGGCACAATGCACGATGGTTCCTAGCAATACCAATTGAGACTTTTCGCATGAATTTCCTGAATCGCGCCCCTCGATGGGCAGTGCTGCCAGAACGCTTGCGGGGAATGTTCAATCTGAATGATCCCCGTTGGGGCCGTGGTGAGGACAACAATGCAGGGGAGGGCGAGCAGCGCCCGGATTCTGATCGTCCTGTGCCGCCGCCTCCTACCCAACAACCTTCACGCGGTCAGCACTCGTCTGCTGGTCAGCCTCCAGACTTGGATGAGTTGTGGCGTGACATGAATCGCAAGCTCTCGGGCTTATTTGGCGGTGGTGGTAACAAGCCTCCGCGTGCCCCGCGTGGCGGTGCAGGTGGCCAGCCTCCTGAAATCAAAGGTGCGGGTATTGGCGTCGGTGTGATCGCTGGTATCGCCGTGTTGATCTGGCTGGGCACGGGCTTTTTCATTGTCCAAGAAGGCCAGCAGGCAGTGATTACGCAGTTTGGCAAGTACCACTCGACAGTGGGTGCAGGCTTTAACTGGCGCATTCCATATCCCATCCAGAACCACGAACTGGTGTACGTATCTCAAATCCGTTCAGTGGATGTGGGGCGTGACACCATCATCAAGAGCACCGGTCTGCGCGAATCGGCCATGCTGACTGAAGACGAAAACATCGTCGAGATCAAGTTTGCTGTGCAGTACCGCCTCAATGATGCACGTGCGTGGCTGTTTGAGAGCCGCAATCCTGATGTCGCGGTGGTGCAAGCTGCTGAGACTGCTGTGCGCGAAGTCGTGGGTAAGATGAAGATGGACACCGCTTTAGCGGAAGAGCGTGACCAGATCGCACCACGTGTGCGTGATCTCATGCAGTCCATTCTGGATCGCTACAAGGTTGGCGTTGAAGTGGTGGGCATCAATATGCAGCAAGGCGGTGTACGTCCGCCTGAGCAAGTGCAAGCGGCGTTTGACGATGTGCTCAAGGCAGGTCAAGAGCGCGAGCGTGCCAAGAACGAAGCACAAGCCTATGCCAATGACGTCATTCCACGCGCTACAGGTACGGCGGCACGTTTGCGTGAAGAGGCGCACGCATACCGCGAGCGTATTGCAGCGCAGGCCGAGGGTGATGCACAGCGCTTTAACGCGATCTACGCTGAATACAAGAAGGCTCCACAGGTCACGCGCGATCGTCTGTACACCGAAACCATGCAAGAGGTGTACAGCAATGTGACAAAGGTGCTGGTGGATTCTCGCCAGGGCTCGAACCTGCTGTATCTGCCTTTGGACAAGATCATGCAAAGCGCGGGTGCCGCACCTCAGGCTGCCCAAGATGCTGCAGCACGTGCTCAAGCACAAAATGGTGTGAACGTTGTTCCCGCTAGCCCCGTTGATGCCCGTGCACGTGACGTAAACCGTTCGCGTGAACGTGATTCCCGCTGAGGAGATCTGTTGTGAACAGAGTTGGATTTATTGCCTCTAGCCTGCTGGTTGTGCTGGCCCTGCTGAGCTCCATGCTCTTTGTCGTGGACCAGCGTCAGTTTGGTGTGGTGTATGCCTTGGGTCAGATCAAGAGCGTCATCACCGAGCCGGGACTGAACTTCAAGTTGCCGCCTCCTTTTCAGAACGTGCGTTACATCGACAAGCGTCTGCTGACGCTCGACAGCACCGACACAGAACCTATGCTGACGGCTGAAAAGCAGCGTGTGGTGATTGACTGGTATGTGCGCTGGCGCATCACTGACCCTTCGGAGTACATCCGCAATGTGGGCTTGGATGAGAGTGCTGGCTCCATGCAGCTCAACCGTGTGGTGCGCAACGCCTTCCAAGAAGAAGTAAACAAGCGCACGGTGCGTGAGTTGCTCTCTACCAAGCGCGACACTTTGATGGCTGACGTCAAGGAAGAAGTGCTCAAGGCAGTCTCTGGTGGTAAGCCTTGGGGCGTGGACGTGGTGGACGTGCGTATCACACGTGTGGACTACGCTGAGACCATCACTGAATCGGTCTACCGCCGTATGGAAGCTGAGCGCAAGCGCGTGGCCAACGAACTGCGCTCGACCGGTGCAGCGGAAGGCGAAAAGATTCGTGCGGAAGCGGATCGCCAGCGTGAAGTGACGGTGGCCAACGCGTACCGCGAGGCTCAGAAGATCAAGGGTGAGGGCGATGCAATGGCTTCGAAGCTGTATGCCGATGCTTTTGCACAAGATCCGCAGTTCGCCAAGTTCTATCGCAGCCTGGAAGCCTACCGCGCCAGTTTTGCGAACAAGAGTGACGTGATGCTGGTTGATCCGTCAAGCAGCGACTTCTTTAAGTCCTACCGCAGCAGCGGCCCTGCCGCAAACTAAGACCGACACGCGCATTCGCTTTCAGGTCTTGTGGCCAAGGTAAGCTCATCACCATGGAATCAACAATTTCTTGGTGGGCTGCCTTGGCTTTATTTTTGGTCTTTGAAGGCCTGTTTCCTTTTATCTCGCCCAAAGGCTGGCGCGAGGCATTTACCCAGCTACTGTCCCTGCGCGATGGGCAGATACGCTTTGTTGGCCTGTTGTGTATCGCACTCGGCTTGAGCCTGCTGTGGTGGTTGAAATAACGTGGATCATGGCTAGGCCTTAAGCCTTTATTGGGGCGGGGTGGCGATAGCCGATAGAATCACGTTTTTAACAGCCTCCCCCTTTTTTCCATGTCCG
>JBJEZV010000199.1:2439-7032 GCA_051887595.1 Comamonas sp. | reverse complement strand
ACCAGCACGATGAACTCACCGTCTTGGATGTCGATGTTGATGCCGTGGATCACAGGAACGGCAGTCTTGCCTGTGCCGTAGCGCTTGACGATGTTCTTTAAAGAGATGGAAGCCATAACAGTATTTCGTTCAATGGGTCAAAAGAGGGTGGAGACGTCCTTTCGGATGGGGATTACTTTTCGGTATCCACCAAGCCTTTGACAAACCACTTTTGCATCAGCATCACCACCAAAGTGGGGGGCAGCATGGCCAAGATGGCAGTTGCCATCACCACGTTCCACTCCACAGCAGCTTCGCCGCCGGCCAGCATGCGCTTGATGCCAATCACCACAGGGTACATATCTTCGGACGTGGTCATCAGCAGCGGCCACAGGTATTGGTTCCAGCCATAAATGAACTGGATCACAAACAGCGCTGCGATGGAAGTCTTGGACAGGGGTACCAAGATGTCCTTGAAGAAACGCATAGCGCCAGCGCCGTCGATGCGCGCCGCTTCGACCAGCTCATCGGGCACGGTCAGGAAGAACTGGCGGAACAAGAACGTGGCCGTGGCCGAGGCAATCAGGGGCAGCGAGAGACCCGCATAGCTGTTGAGCAAGCCCAGATCCGCCACCACCTTGTAGGTAGGCAGGATACGTACTTCCACAGGCAGCATCAGCGTCAAGAAGATGGCCCAGAAGCAAATCATCTTGAAGGGGAAGCGGAAGTACACGATGGCAAACGCCGACAGCAGCGAGATCGCAATCTTGCCGACCGTAATGATCATGGCCACGACGAAGCTCACCCACATCATCTTGATGACGTTGGTATTGCCGCCCATCTTGGTGTCACCAATCAGGGCTGCCTTGTAGGTCTCCCACATGTTGGAGCCAGGCAGCAAAGGCATGGGCGACTGCACCACGGCATCGGCCGTGTGCGTCGATGCGACAAAAGCCAGGTACAGCGGGAAGGCCACGATGATCACGCCAATGATCAGCACGGCGTGCGACAGGACATTGAGCCAGGGGTTGCGATCAACCATGGTTGGACTCCAGATTCACAAAATTCAAAGCAGTGGACATCACAAAGGCGGGCATTAGTACTGCACCTTCTTTTCCACGTAGCGGAACTGGACCACGGTCAACACCACCACGATGAACATCAAGATCACAGACTGTGCAGCCGAGCCACCCAGATCCAGCGCCTTAAAGCCGTCTTGGTACACCTTGTAGACCAGGATCGATGTCGACTGGCCTGGGCCGCCCTGGGTCGCTGCGTCGATGATGCCGAAAGTGTCAAAGAAGGCGTAGACGATGTTGATCACCAGCAAGAAGAACGTAGTGGGCGAGAGCAAAGGCAGCTGGATATTCCAGAAGCGACGCCATGGACCAGCACCGTCAATCGAGGCAGCTTCGATCAGCGCCTTAGGAATCGATTGCAAGCCTGCCAGGAAGAACAGGAAGTTGTACGAAATTTGCTTCCACACCGAAGTGATGACGATCAGGGTCATTGCCTGGTTTTCGTTCATCATGTGGTTCCAGGTGTAGCCGATCTTGCCCAGGAAGTACGGCACGATGCCGATGGAGGGCGAGAACATGAACACCCACAGCACGCCGGCAATCACAGGTGCCACAGCGTAAGGAATGATCAGCAAGGTCTTGTAGACCATCGCAAAGCGGATGATGCGATCTGCAAAGATGGCCAGACCCAGCGACACGGCAATGCCAATGCCCGCTACCAGCACCGAGAACAAAGCGGTGCGCTGGAAGGAGTTCAGGTAGTTGGAGTCGCTAAATAAGTTTCGGAAGTTATCAAGCCCGACCCACTCGGTGGATAAGCCAAAAGCATCTTCCATCTGGAAAGATTGAAGAATGGCTTGACCAGCTGGCCAAAAGAAGAAGATGGCAATGATGAGTAACTGGGGAGCGATCAGCGCCCAAGGTAGCCACCGAGAACGGAAAAGTACGCGTTTTTCCATGTGGGTCACAAAATAAAAAACCGCCAAGACCGGGTAGGCCGCGGTGGTAGTGGGTTCATCGGGTGGATAAAAAGCCTAAATCGCGTTGAAACGAACAAAGGCGAAACACCACGTGTAATCAAATGTGCGCGTATTGTGCCTAGCTGACAGCCGCTGCGGCAAATACGCAGCGGCTGTACCGTGTAACTCTGAAGGGTATTAGCCCTGCAGAAATAGCGGATTACTTGCCGCTATTCGCACGCTCAAAGCGCGCCAGCAGCTCGTCACCACGCTTGACGATGTTGTTCAGTGCTTGCTCAGCAGTTTGCTGGCCGCCCCACACTTTTTCCAACTCTTCGTCCTCAATGGTGCGAATCTGGACATAGTTGCCCAAACGAATACCACGGGAGTTGTCAGTCACCTTGCGGATCATCTGGTTCACCGCCACGTCAGTGCCGGGGTTCTTCTTGTAGAAGCCCGAATCTTCGGTCATCTTGAAAGAAGCCATGGTCACAGGCAGGTAGCCGGTGCGCTGGTGCGAAGCAGCTTGCACTTCAGGCTTGGACAGGAATTCGAAGAACTTGGCAACGCCCTTGTACTCAGCAGCCTTCTTGCCAGACATCACCCACAGCGATGCACCGCCAATCACGGTGTTCTGAGGAGCACCCTTAACGTCATCGTAGTATGGCAGTGGAGCCAGGCCGTAGGCGAACTTCGCATTCTTCGAAACGTTGCCGTAGAAGCCCGAAGAGGTTTGGATCATGGCGCATTCACCAGCCACGAAAGAAGCCTCAGGCACGTTGCCGCGACCCTTGTACACAAATTCACCGTTCTTAGCAGCTTCAGCCAAGGCGCTGATGTGCTTGACGTGCAAAGGCGAGTTCACCTTCAGGCGGGCCTTGTAGCCATCTTGGCCCAGGCCGTTTTGGTGGGTGGCCATTTCCACGTTGTGCCAGGTGGAGAACGACTCCAGCTGGGTCCAGCCTTGCCATGCCAAAGTCATAGGGCAGCTGTGGCCGGATTCCTTGAGCTTCTTGGCCGCTGCAAACACTTCGGGCCAGGTCTTGGGTGCGGTCTCAGGCAGGCCGGCCTTCTTGAAGGCATCCTTGTTGTAATAGAAGATGGTGGTTGAGCTGTTGAATGGGAAGCTCAGCATCTGACCGTTGGGAGCGGTGTAGTAGCCGCCGACTGCAGGAATGTAGGCTGCAGGGTCAAACTTCACGCCTGCATCGGACATCACCTTGGCCACAGGCACGGTAGCGCCCTTGGAAGCCATCATGGTGGCGGTGCCCACTTCAAACACTTGCAGGATGTGGGGGGCGTTGCCAGAACGGAAGGCGGCGATGGCTGCTGTCATGGATTCGTCATACGAACCCTTGAAAGTAGGAACAATCTTGTATTCAGACTGGCTTTCGTTGAACTGCTTGGCAAGGTCGGTGACCCATTCGTTGTTCACGGCGACCATGGAATGCCACCATTGAATTTCGGTGGCAGCGTTCGCAGCACTAATGGTGGTGGCAGCGAGGGCAGCAGACAGTGCCAGTTGCTTGAATTGCATGAAAGACTCCTCTTTGGACAATAACGGGATGGCTGCATCCTATGGGTGGGACTGTGACAGCCATGTGACAGTCATCTAGCCATAGGGCCAAGGCTTCGTCAATGCGCACTATCAATGGGTTGGTGTGCACAACGACTGACAGCGCAGCGTCGCCATTCTAGGAGCCATGTTGGTGCAATGTGATCGATTTTGTGCGTCTCGCTTCTCTATTGATTCTTTTTGCGCGAGTGTGGTGCAGAAAAAATGTGGCGCAAAACTCACAAATCCATAGCATTTCGCTCAAAGCCCTGAGATGCGAGGTCTCTCCAGATAGCGGCACAGTCAAGGGCACCCGTGGCATAAAATTGGCGTCCCCATGACTCAAGGGCGCTACAACGCCCAACCCGGTCTAATCCATGAATGCACCGATTGCGCAGGCAGCACTGGTGAGCCACGCTGCCGAACCCGCCCGTCTCCGTGAGATCCCCTACAACTACACCTCGTTTTCCGACAGGGAAATCGTGATTCGTCTGTTGGGTGCTTCCGCGTGGGACGTTTTGAACCAACTGCGAGAGCAGCGAGACACGGGTCGATCTGCCCGTATGCTGTACGAAGTGTTGGGCGACATGTGGGTAGTGCAGCGCAATCCATATCTGCAAGATGACCTGCTGCACAACCCTGATCGCCGCAAGCTGCTGGTGGAAGCGCTGCAACACCGCATGGCAGAAGTGCAAAAGCGCCGCGTGCCTGAAGAGGACGCGCAGCGCGATGCCTTGGTAGGCGAGCTGATTGAGGCTGCCAACCGTGCTGTGCGTGAGTTCGACCGCATGTTTGAAGAAGCGGCCGCTTTGCGCCAACGTGTGCGCAAGGTGCTGGGCAAGCTGACCCACAAGGACAATATCCGCTTTGACGGTCTCTCGCGTGTCAGCCACGTGACCGACGCCACTGACTGGCGCGTGGAATATCCATTTGTGGTGCTGTGCCCCGATACGGAAGCCGAAATGGCGGGTCTGGTCAAGGGCTGTATTGAGCTGGAGCTGACTATCATCCCGCGTGGGGGTGGCACAGGCTACACCGGCGGCGCCATTCCGCTGACTTGGCGCTCGGTGGTCATCAATAC
>JBJEZV010000199.1:0-2339 GCA_051887595.1 Comamonas sp. | reverse complement strand
ATTCCCGGCCACAAGTTCCGCAAGGAAGGCTTGGGCAAGGACGTGACCGACAAATTCCTGTCTGGTTTGCCCGGCGTGCAAAAAGAAGGCACGGACGGTCTGATCACCAGCGCGCGCTGGATCGTGCACCGCATGCCCGAGCACACCCGTACCGTGTGCATGGAGTTCTTTGGCAATGCCAAGGATGCCGTGCCCTCGATCGTGGAAATCAAGGACTACATGTTCGAGGAGCAAAAGCGCAGCGGCGTGCTGCTCGCAGGCCTCGAGCACTTGGACGACCGTTATCTGAAGGCCGTTGGGTATGCCACCAAGTCCAAAAAGGGCAATGGTGGCCTGCCCAAGATGGTGTTGATTGGCGATATCGTGGGCGACAACGCCGACGAAGTGGCGCGCGTGACCAGCGAAGTGGTGCGTATTGCCAACTCTCGCAGCGGCGAAGGCTTTGTGGCCATCAGCGCCGAAGCGCGCAAGAAATTCTGGCTGGACCGCAAGCGCACAGCCGCCATTTCGCGCCACACCAATGCCTTCAAGATCAATGAAGACGTGGTGATTCCGTTGCCTCGCATGGCCGAATACACCGATGGCATTGAGCGCATCAATATTGAGCTGAGCCTGCGCAACAAGCTCAAGTTCTGCGATGCCTTGCTGGCTTTCTTTGAAAAGGGCAATCTGCCCTTGGGTAAGCAAGACGACGCGGGTGAGATTCCTTCGGCTGAATTGCTGGAAGATCGCGTGCACCAGGCCATTGCACTGGTGCAAGACGTGCGTGACCTGTGGGCGGGTTGGCTGGCTGATGTGGAGACCCTGTTCCCACAACTGCAAAACCACACATTGCGCGCAAGCTGGAAGACCCAGATCAAGGCGCCTCTGGCCCAGATCTTCAATGGCGAAGCCTTCAAGCCCATCTTGGCCGAAACCGTCAAGATCCACCAGCAAGTGCTCAAGGGGCGTGTGTGGGTGGCGCTGCACATGCACGCCGGTGACGGCAACGTGCACACCAACATCCCCGTCAACTCTGATGACTACGAGATGCTGCAAACGGCCCATGAAGCCGTGGCACGCATCATGGTGTTGGCGCGCAGCTTGGACGGCGTGATCTCGGGTGAACACGGCATCGGTATCACCAAGCTGGAGTTCTTGAGCGACGAAGAGCTGCAGCCCTTTGCGGATTACAAAAAGCGCGTGGACCCGCACGGCCGCTTTAACCGCGGCAAGCTCATTCGTGAAAAGAACGGTCTGGTGCCTGCCGAGTCGCCGCGCGAAGCGTTGATGTACGCTGACTTGACCAATGCTTACACGCCATCGTTTGGTCTGATGGGCCACGAGTCGCTGATCATGCAGCAGTCCGACATTGGCGCCATTGCCGATTCGGTCAAGGACTGCTTGCGCTGCGGCAAGTGCAAACCCGTGTGCAACACGCACATTCCCGGCGCCAACATGCTGTATTCGCCGCGCAACAAGATTTTGGCCACTTCGCTGCTGGTCGAAGCCTTCTTGTACGAAGAGCAAACGCGCCGTGGCGTGTCCATCAAGCACTGGCAAGAATTTGAAGACGTGGCCGACCACTGCACGGTCTGCCACAAGTGCTTCACGCCTTGCCCGGTCAAGATCGACTTTGGCGATGTGACCATGAACATGCGCAATTTGCTGCGCAAGATGGGCAAAAAGAGCTTCAACCCAGGCAACAAGATGGCCATGGCCATGCTCAACGCCACCAACCCCGACACCATCAAGCTGCTGCGCAAGGGCATGGTGGATGTGGGCTTTAAGGCGCAGCGCTTGGCGTCCGACTTGTTGCACGCTGTGGCCAAGCCTCAGATGAAGCACCCCCCAGCAACGGTCGGCAAGCCGCCGCTTAAGGAACAGGTGATTCACTTCGTCAACAAGAAGCTGCCCGGAGGCTTGCCCACCAAGACAGCGCGCGCGCTCTTGGACATCGAAGACAAGAACTACGTGCCCATCATCCGCAATCCGCAGACCACCCATGCGGACACGGAAGCCGTGTTCTATTTCCCCGGTTGCGGCTCTGAGCGTCTGTTCAGCCAAGTGGGTTTGGCAACGCAAGCCATGCTGTGGCATGCCGGTGTGCAAACCGTGCTGCCTCCAGGCTACCTGTGCTGCGGCTATCCCCAGCGCGGCTCGGGCCAGCAAGATGTGGCCGACAAGATGGTGACGGACAACCGCGTGCTGTTCCACCGCGTCTCAAACACGCTGAACTATCTGGACATCAAGACCGTGGTCGTGTCTTGTGGCACCTGCTTTGATTCGCTGCAAGGCTATAGCTTTGACAAGATCTTCCCGGGCTGCCGCATCATCGACATTCACGAGTTCTTGCTGGA
>JBJEZV010000198.1:5292-7467 GCA_051887595.1 Comamonas sp. | reverse complement strand
TTCAGTGTTGAATGCACTGGGTCGTGTGGAGCGACATTTGTTTGTTGACAGTGCATTGGTCAATCAAGCCTATGAAGACACCAGTTTGCCTATAGGCCTGCAGCAAACCATTTCCAAGCCCAGCGTAGTCGCTCGCATGATTGAGTTGCTGGAAGGCGCTGAATGCGTGCGCAGTTCGGGGCGTCTAGGACGTGTGCTGGAAATTGGCACCGGTTGTGGTTACCAAGCTGCAGTGCTGGCGTGCATAGCGCAACAAGTGTATTCGGTCGAACGCCTGCGCGGGCTGCATGAAAAAGCGCGGAACAATCTGCGCCCATTAAGACTCACTAATGTTCACCTTTTATTTGGTGACGGGATGTTGGGCTACGCGCAAGGAGGGCCTTATGCGGGCATTATCTCGGCTGCCGGTGGCACTGCTGTGCCTCAGGCGTGGCTAGATCAATTGGCAGTAGGGGGACGTTTGGTTGCCCCTACGGTGAGAAACTCGGGACAGCAGGCTTTGTTGGTGGTGGATAAAACGCCTCAAGGGTTCACAGAATCCGTGCTCGAAGCTGTGCACTTTGTCCCTTTAAAATCAGGAATTGCCTGAAAGGGATATGAATATGTTGTTATCGCGTGGTCTTGGTACTTTGGGTGCAGTCTTGGTCGTCGGCGGTCTGATGGCTGGTTGTGCCCAAGTCAACAAGGCTCCGGTGGAAGATAGAGGCGGTTGGGGAGCGACTTCGCGCGTAGATCCTTCGACGCTGCCTGGTGCTGAAAATGCAGGTAAACCGGGCTATTACACCGTGCAGCCTGGTGACACATTGATTCGTATTGGCCTGGAACATGGTCAAAGCTGGAAAGATATTGCCCGCTGGAGCAACCTAGCGAACCCCAATCTGATTGAGGTGGGGCAAGTGGTGCGCGTGGTACCTCCAGGAGCAGCTGAAGGTGAATCATCTTCTGGTACACGTCCTGTAGCAAGCACGACGGTCCAGCCAGTGACATTGCCGCCTGCAGGCTCAAGCACACCGATCGCCACCACACCTTCTAATTCGCCTGCGCCTGTGGAAGCACCAAGCAAGACCACTGGCGGTGATGCCAGCGGTCTAGGCTTTATTTGGCCAGCTTCCGGTGCTGTGATTGCGGGCTTTAACGAAGCTACCAACAAAGGTGTCGATATTGCAGGCAAGGCAGGAGACCCTGTGCTTGCTGCTGCCGATGGCCGGGTGGTTTATGCCGGTGCTGGCCTGCGTGGTTACGGCCATTTGATCATCCTCAAGCACAACAATACGTATCTGACTGCTTATGCACACAATCAGAAGTTGCTGGTGAAGGAAGATCAGAATGTGAAGAAGGGCCAGAAGATTGCAGAGATGGGCAGCAGCGATGCTGATCGGGTGAAGCTGCACTTTGAGGTGCGTCGTCAGGGTAAGCCTGTTGACCCTTCGCGCTATCTGCCTGCGCGTTAAATAGCAAGCACAAGTGCTGCACTTGTGTCCACAATGCCCGGTGCTGCCTGCCCCGGGCATTTTTATTGGTTTGATTTCAATGAGGAACGTGCGTGAGTGACCAAGCTTTGGCTGCCGAAAATGATGAAGTGCTGCTGGCCGGAGAAGACGCTGCAGTGCTAGAAGTTGCAGCTTCAGAGGTTGAACTGCGCGAATTCTCTGTCTCGATAGCCCAGCATGCTGGGCGCTTGGACAAGGCCTTGGTGGAACTGGTGCCAGAATTTTCGCGCAGCTACTTGCAGCAGTTGCTCGAGCAAGGCGCCGTGCAACTTAACCGCAAGGTGGCGACGAAGTCCTCTGCCAAGGTCAAGCTGGGTGACCTGATTAGCGTGGAGATGCGGCCCACTGCGCAAAGCCAGTCTTTCAAAGCTGAGTCCATGGCGCTGGATGTGGTCTATGAAGACGAGTACTTGCTGGTCGTCAACAAGCCTGCAGGACTGGTTGTGCATCCCGCGCCAGGTAACTGGCAAGGCACGCTGCTCAATGGCTTGCTGGCCCACCATGCAGGTGCTGCAGTGGTGCCTCGTGCGGGGATTGTGCATCGATTGGATAAGGATACCAGTGGCCTCATGGTGGTTGCCAAAGATCGCCAAACCATGGATGCGCTGGTGGCTTTGATTGCTCGTCGAGATGTCAGTCGCCGTTATTTGGCCTTGGCCCACAAGTCGTGGCAAGGTGCCCAAGT
>JBJEZV010000198.1:0-5192 GCA_051887595.1 Comamonas sp. | reverse complement strand
TCCATCCCATCACGGGCAAGGCGCTGGAGTTGGCAGCGGAGCCGCCAGCGGATTTCCTTGCCGCAGTGCAAAATCTGGGGCTCAGCTACAATCCGTGCTGAAATTTTGATGGCAGCCATCCGCCGCGATGGTGCCAACGTCGTTGGTGTGCTCACCCGTGAGGGCCTGGTGCATCGGTCTTTAACCCTCTGATGAGGTGCTTCCCGCGTCCAAGCTATGAACACGGTCGATGCCAAAAGGGTCCTAGAAACTGCCTTGATTTGCGCCCAGCAGCCTTTGTCGCTGCGGGATTTGCGCGCGCTTTTCGATGGCAACCTGGGGGCTGATACCGTCAAGGACTTGTTGCTGTCTTTGCAGCAAGAGTGGACAGGGCGTGGGGTGGAATTGGTACAAGTGGCTTCAGGCTGGCGTTTTCAAAGCCGTCCTGAGATGCGTTCTTATCTGGATAAGCTGCATCCTGAAAAGCCGCCGCGCTACAGCCGTGCTGTGCTCGAGACCTTAGCCATCATTGCGTACCGTCAGCCAGTCACCCGCGGCGATATTGAAGATATTCGCGGCGTGACGGTCAACAGTCTCATCATCAAGCAGCTGGAAGATCGTGGCTGGGTGGAAGAAATTGGGCATCGCGAAACTGTGGGACGGCCAGCATTGTTGGCGACTACTCGCCAATTTCTCGATGATTTAGGCCTGAAGTCGCTCGACGAACTTCCCATGTTGGATGAGCCTGATGCGCAGGCGAATTTGTTCAATGCGCTGGAAGGTAACGACTCAGTTGCTGCGGAGGGCACGCAACCAGTGCCTACGTCGGAAGCTGAATCTGCGGATGACTTGTTCGCAGAGCCTGCCTTGCCCATGGATCAAGTATTTGTGCCTTTGGATGCTGACGCTTTGTCGCCTGCAGCCGAAACCTCTCAGGAAGACTCAGCGCCCTCTGGCTCAACCTCAGCCTGACGTGAATTGCTGAAATTAGGATGGAAAGCGCCTGCCCATAGTGATGGATGAGCGCGGAAATGGAAATCATGACAAAAGAACACAAGCCCGCACGCCGTGCCCCGCGCAGCGTGGAGCCTCTCAATCCCGCAGCCTCTGCTGGCGCGGCAGCTCCCATGGCCGATTTGCTAGATGCTGCAGATGCCTACGACTTTGATGCAGTGATCGCAGGTGAGCTTGATGCGGCGGAAGATCAGGCTGAGCCTGCTGTTGCCAAGCGCGTACTCAAGCCAGAAGCAGAATCCCCCAAGCTGCACAAAGTGCTGGCCCAAGCTGGACTTGGTTCGCGCCTGGAGGTCGAGCGCTGGATTGGTGAAGGCCGTATTACGGTCAACGGCGAGTTGGCCCACGTGGGGCAACGTATCCAGTTGGGCGACACCATCAAGGTCGATGGCAAGCCCGTCAAAGTGCGCATTGATCCGCCTGCTGTGCGTGTGTTGGCCTACCACAAGCCTGCGGGCGAAGTGGTCACTTTAGATGACCCTCAAAACCGTCCTACCGTGTTTCGTCGTTTGCCCAAGCTGCATAACGGTAAATGGCAATCTGTGGGCCGTTTGGATTTGAATACGGAAGGCCTGCTGCTCTTTACCAGTTCGGGGACCTTGGCGAACAACCTGATGCACCCCCGTTTTGGTCTGGAGCGTGAATACGCGGTGCGCGTGTTGGGTGCTCTGACCAAAGAAGAAAAGCAGCTGCTGACCAGCGGCGTGCAGCTCGAAGACGGAGAGGCCGCATTTGGCTCCATTGAAGATGGTGGTGGTGAAGGTGCCAACGTTTGGTATCGCGTCACCATCTCCGAAGGCCGCAACCGCGAAGTGCGTCGCATGTTTGAGGCGGTGGGTCGTGCCGTCAGTCGCCTGATTCGTATCCGCTACGGTGCGATGCAGCTGCCCCGTGGCCTGCGCCGTGGTGCTTGGATGGAGTTGGATGAAAAAGACGTCCAGGCGCTGATTGAAGCCTCAGGCGTGGCAATGCCCAAGCCCAAGCGCCCCGCCAATACCGGCAATGTGCGCCGCGAAGCTGATCGCGCGGGTTCGCGCAAGAAAGCGCGTGTCAATGATGCGGAAGAAGAACGCTTCTTGCGCGCACGTCGCAAGACCAAGGCAGGTCCTAAGCGCACGAGCAACAACAACTACCAGCTGCCCAGTGCCCAGCCTGATCCGATGAAAACTTCGGTGGGCTACATTGGCAGCGACAGTCTGGCGCGCGCCCGTGCTGATCAAAAACGCAAGCCACGCGGACGACGTTGACGCCGCAGGGGCGCTTGGCAAGCAGTTTTAAAGGTTGACAGCGCCCCGTTAGAATCAAGGGTTTTGCCGATTCGGCAAAAAATACCTCCATATTCACTAGGAAATCCAAATGGCTATCGAACGCACCCTCTCCATCATCAAGCCCGACGCAGTTGCCAAGAACGTGATCGGTCAGATCTACACACGTTTTGAAAACGCTGGCCTGAAGATCGCAGCTGCCAAGCTGGTGCACCTGTCGCGCCAAGAAGCTGAGCAGTTCTACGCTGTGCACAAAGAGCGTCCTTTCTTCAAGGATCTGGTGGAGTTCATGATCTCCGGTCCCGTCATGATCCAAGTGCTGGAAGGCGAAAACGCCATTCTGAAAAACCGCGAACTGATGGGCGCTACCGACCCTAAGAAGGCTGAAGCTGGCACCATCCGCGCTGACTTCGCTGACAGCATCGACGCCAACGCTGTGCACGGTTCCGACGCTCCTGAGACTGCTGCTGTTGAAGTGGCATTCTTCTTCCCTGGCATGAACGTCTACGCACGTTAATTGCCATGAATCCCATGCTGGCCGTGCTTGCTATGACGGCGGCACCCCTGCATGGGAGTGTCGCCCTGTGAGTGGTCCGGGGTATTGCTATATGACCACCAATTTATTGAATTTTGATCTCCCAGGCTTGGTTGCCTTTTGCGAAGGTTTGGGGGAAAAGCGTTTCCGAGCTACGCAACTGTTTCGCTGGATTCACCAGCGCGGCGCGAGTGACTTTGACCAGATGACCGATCTGGCCAAATCTTTGCGCGAAAAGCTCAAGACCCAGGCTGTGATTGAAGGCCTGCGCGTCATTACCCAGCACGAATCCCAAGATGGCACCATCAAATGGTTGTTCGATGTGGGCGACGGCAATGCGGTGGAGTCGGTCTTCATTCCTGAAGACGATCGCGGCACTTTGTGTGTGTCGTCGCAGGCTGGATGTGCTGTGGGCTGCCGTTTTTGCTCGACAGGTCACCAAGGCTTTAGCCGCAACTTGAATACGGGTGAAATTCTGGCCCAGTTGTGGTTTGCAGAGCACTTTTTGCGCCAGCACCTCAAGACCGATGAACGTGTCATCACCAACGTGGTGATGATGGGCATGGGCGAGCCTTTGCAAAATTATTCGGCGCTGGTGCCTGCGCTGCGCACCATGCTCGATGACCATGCCTATGGTTTGTCACGCCGCCGCGTCACGGTATCGACCTCCGGTGTCGTGCCTATGATGGACCGCTTGTCGCAAGACTGCGCGGTGGCTTTGGCAGTGTCTTTGCATGCGCCCAATGACCCGCTGCGCGACAACTTGGTGCCGCTCAATAAAAAGTATCCGCTCGAAGAGTTGATGCAGGCGTGCATTCGCTATTTGGAGTTTGCGCCGCGCGATTTCATTACCTTTGAGTACTGCATGCTCGATGGCGTCAATGACCAAGCAGAGCATGCGCAGCAATTGATTCAGCTGATTCGCCAATACGGCAACGGAAAGCCATGGTGCAAGCTGAACCTGATTCCTTTCAATCCTTTCCCGGTTTCGGGTCTGCTGCGTTCTTCGAATGCTGCGGTGGCGGCATTTGCCAAGCAGCTCAGCGATGCGGGTATTGTGACGACGGTACGCAAGACGCGCGGCGACGATATTGACGCCGCTTGTGGTCAACTGGCGGGTGACGTCAAGGACCGCACGCGTGCCGCTGAACGGATGGCCAAGCAGCGGACCATCCCGCTGACACCGATTTCCTAATTCAAGGATTGCCATGCTCGCACTGCTTACCTCTCCATCGCGGTTGGTCCTTCAGGGCCGCTGGCGTTGGTGGGGTAGTGCATGTGTATTGGTAGCGCTGGCAGGTTGTGCGGCGCAGCCTGGCGCAATCGATGCCCAAACTGGCGCTTCGCACCGCTCAGCGCCCAACCCGCAGCTGGCACAGGTTCGGTTGCAATTGGCGACCTTGCATTGGCAAGAAGGGCGCACCGACATTGCCCTGCAAGAGTTGGCCAGCGCGCTGCAAGCTGATCCGCATTCGGTCGATGCCTGGAACCTGCAAGGTTGGGTGCAGCTGCAGTCGCAGCAGTGGGCATTGGCTCGCTCCAGTTTTACGCAGGCATTGGCGCTCAAGCCCAATGACGCACACACGCTCTACAACCTGGGTTGGCTGGCTTGTCAGGAAAAACACTACGCTGTGGCCGACGAGTTTTTTGACCAAGCCTTGGCAGGCCAGCAATTGCACGGACAATCGCTGGCACGCACTTGGATGGCCAAAGCAGTTTGCTTGCGCGATGCTGGAGATGTGCCCCAAGCGCTGCTGGCCATGGAAAAAGCTGCCCAGATCGACGAAGGCAGCCCTGTGGTTGCCTACAATTTTGCCGATATCTTGTATGCGCACGGTGAGACGGAGCGCGCAGCACGTTACATACGTCGCACCCATGAGGGCCAGTTCATCACGCCGGCTTCACTTTGGCTAGCTGTCAAAGTAGAGCGTCGTCTGGGCAACGTGGAGGTGGTGCGGCAGTTGGCGGATCAATTACATAAGCGATTCCCGGAATCCCAGGAGTGGCAACGGTTTGAGCGGGGAACTTTTGATGACTGAGGTGGAAGTGGGTAACGCAGAGCAACACAACAACGACCACGCGGGTGCTGAGCCTGGTTACAGCGCGGGCCAGTTGCTGCGCCAAGCGCGCGAGCAACGGCAGATGTCGTTGCAGTCATTGGCTTCCGCTTTGAAGGTGCCTGCCTATAAATTGCAAGCGCTGGAAGAAGACCGTTGGGACGTGCTGACCGATTCGGTGTTTACGCGCTCGCTGGCCTTGAGTGTGTGCCGCGTCCTGAAGGTGCCCTCCGACGCTATTTTGGCTGGACTGCCCAAGCACGAAGCGGCCAAGCTGGCAGCCAATCCGGAAGGCATCAATGCGCCGTTCAAAGAAAAAACGCTGCGCTCCTTAATGTCTTC
>JBJEZV010000197.1:0-7500 GCA_051887595.1 Comamonas sp. | reverse complement strand
GTGCAGGCAAAGTGCGGGCCTTGTTCGCCGTCTTGCGGCGCAAAGCGCAGCAGCTTTTCTTCCCAGAACAGGCGGCGCAAGATGGTGTCCACATCCAGCGTCAGCAGCTCTTCGCGCTTCAAGCTGGCAGCCAGCGTAGCGATGCGGTTGTAGTCTTCATTGGCACCAATGCGGTCTTGTTCATCCTGCGCGCTTTCAGTAGCGCCTGCCAGGTTGTCTTGCCCCTTCAAAGGCATGCGCTGGATCATCAAGCCCGCAGCCACTTCGTCGTTGGCAGCCAGTACCAATACGGTGTCGAGCTGCTCGGACTGGCGCATGTAGTGCTGCAACACCTGTGACAGCTGGCTCAAAGGCTCACCGTTTTCACCATTCAAAGGCACCACGCCTTGATAAGGTTGCTGGCCTGGCAAACGGTCTTTCGGGTCGAGGGTAATGGCACAGCGACCCTCACCATGGACATTGACCAAGTCCGTCAGCGCAGCGCCAGCGGCCACATCGCCCGTCACCGAAGCTGTGGCACGCAAGCTCAGATCGGACTGCACTTCTGCGACGGCCACTTTGACCGGGCCATCGCCAAAAATCTGAAACACCAGCGCGCCATTGAACTTGATGTTGGACTGCATCAGCACGCTGGCAGCGGTCATCTCTCCAAGCAATTCGCGCACCGCAGCTGGGTATGCACCGGTTTCGGTGTTGGAGGCGCGACGCTGTAGGATGTCCTTCCATGCATCGGTCAAGCGCACAATCATGCCGCGCACAGGCTGGCCATCGAAAAGGAATTTGTGGAGTTCAGACACGCTGTGTGTATCCCAAGTGTGTGTTTGCAAATAACTGGGCTCAGCCCAGTTTGCGCAGACCCGTTTTGAAACGGCGCGCGTTATCTATGTAGTGCTGTGCACTGCGGCGCAAACCTTCGATCTGTTCTGGGGTGAGCTGCTTGACGACGCGGGCTGGGCTTCCAATGATCATCGAACCATCGGGAAACTCTTTGCCTTCCGTCACCAGCGCTCCTGCACCGACCAGACAGTTTTTGCCAATTTTCGCCCCATTTAACACGATCGCACCGATCCCGATCAGCGATTCGTCGCCAATGGTGCACCCGTGCAGCATGACTTGGTGGCCCACCGTCACGTGTCGGCCAATGACCAAAGGCACACCGGCATCCGCATGCAACACGCTGGCATCTTGGATGTTGGTGCCTTCACCAATGGTGATGCTGTCGCTGTCGCCCCGCACCACACAGCCGAACCAGACGCTGGCCTTGTCGCCCACAGTCACCTGACCCATGACCTGGGCGCTGTCCGCAATCCAGGCACTGTCGGCGACCAAGGGTTGAATGCCATCGAGCTCATATACCGCCATCGTTGTCTCTCTTTATAAAAATTGCTGCTTTGCGCGAATCGCCTGCACCGGCACGCTCCCCACCGGGCGCCGACATTGCTGAATGCACAGGATCCATGCTCAGTTGGTGTCGATTTGACGCATATCAACCGTAGATCCTCTGATATCTCCAGCGCGACCGGCAAAGGCGATGGGAAAAATTACAATTGTAGGGATGGAGCTACGACAACGCGCCCTTGAGGTTTTGCGCCTAACCGACCCTTTTCTGAAAGCCGAAGCGGCCCAGCAAATGCACGCAGAGGCCATGCGCTGGACCATTGCCGATCGGGCGCCTTCGCTGCCGCCGGATGCCATGCTTCCCGGACACCCACAGCGCCCCGAACTGCGCAGCCACACGGCGGTTGCCCGGCGTTCGCCTGCCACCCTGGAAGGCCGCATCATCTTGATGCACGCCATTGCCCACATTGAGTTCAACGCCATCAACTTGGCGCTCGATGCCATCTGGCGCTTTGACGACATGCCCGAGGCGTATTACCGCGACTGGCTGCAAGTCGCAGGTGAAGAAGGCAAGCACTTTTTGCTGATCCGCCAATGGTTGCAGGCACGTGGTCACGACTATGGCGACTTTCCTGCCCACCAAGGGCTGTGGACCATGTGCGAAAAAACCGCGCACGACGTGACCGCCCGCATGGCCTTGGTGCCTCGCACGCTGGAAGCCCGAGGGCTGGACGCTACTCCGCAGATTCAAGCCAAGCTGCGCCAAGTTGGCACGCCCGATGCTTTAGAAGCAGTAGACGTGCTCGACGTCATCTTGCGCGAAGAAGTGGGGCACGTCGCCATCGGAAACCACTGGTATCGTTTTTTGTGCCAACGTCATAATTTGGACCCGCAAACGCATTACTGCGTGCTGTCTGACACCTACGAGGCCCCGCGGCCCCGCCCTCCGTTCAACACCCAAGCCCGACAAGCTGCCGGATTCACCCCCGAGGAGTTGGCCTGGCTGGAGCAGCATTAACGCTGCTTTTGCCACGCACCTGCCCTCCGCTTCGATAGAAAACCTGCCGCCCCATGTACGCCACCACCACCCCATTGCCCGCATCCCTTAGCAACGCGCGGGTGGCAACGTCCATGATCGCCCGGCAGGCCATCGTGACGGCAGACAAAGCGGTGGTGGGCTATGAGCTCTTCAATCGCTCGCGTTCGGCCGACGCGCACACGGTTTCCTCCGACGTAATCTTGCTGGTCACGGCTTTGTCGCACAGCGGCCGTGAAGATCTGATCAGCGGCACCAAGCTGTTGTTCGTCAACACCACCCATGAAAGCTTGGCCGGTGAACACCTGGACTTGCTTGACCCTGAAAAAGTGGTGCTTGAAGTCGAACCTCTGGGCCACGTCGCTGCCACCGAAGCTGTGGCGCGCGTGCCCATTCTTGCGGGGCTGCGCGAGCGGGGCTTCAAACTGTCGTTCAACCACACGGTGCTGGAGTCGGCCTATGCCTCTTGGCTGCCACTGGCCAATTTCATCAAGCTCGATTTGACCGTGCTGCGCCCCGAACAACTGGCCGTGCTGGTGGGTTATGCGGGCCGCGTGACCCAAGCACAGCTCATTGCGGCCAAGGTGGAATCGGCCGATCAGTTCGAGATGCTCAAAGGCTTGGGCATCAGCCTGTTTCAGGGCTACTGGTTCTCGCGCCCTTCGGTGGTGGAAGCCAAACTGCTGGCACCCAACCAAACCAGCATCATTCAGCTTATCAATTTGCTGCGTGGCCAAGCCAGTCTGGACGATATTGAGGAAGTGCTCAAAAAAGATGCGGCGCTGGCCTTTAACCTGATGCGCCTGATCAATTCCGTGGGCTATGGCAGTCTGCGCGAGATCACGTCGTTTCGCCAGGCCGTGATGATCATGGGCCTTAAAAAGATGTTTCGCTGGGCGGTGCTGTTGCTGACGGCCTCCAAATACGGCAATGCCAGCAGTGCGGTGGGTCAGGCTGCGGTGATTCGTGGCCGCTTGATGGAATTACTGGCGCTGGAGTGGCTGCCGGAAGAAGAAGCCGATCAAGCCTTTGTGGTCGGGATATTTTCTTTGCTGCCCAGCATGCTGCACATGCCCATGCAGGAGGCGGTGCAGCTGGTCAGCGTCCCTGATTCGGTGCGCCAAGCGCTGCTATACCGCAGCGGCCATTTGGGTGAGCTCTTACACCTCGCCGAAGCCTGTGAAAACCACGACGATGCACGTTACGAGCAGGCAGCCGCCAAGCTCGAACTCACGGCCCAACAGATCAATTGGGCCCATTTGCAAGCCCTGGCTTGGTGCGACCACATCACCGAATGAGTGCGCAATAGCTTTCTCCTCATAAAGAAACTAAAGCACGCACAATTTCTACATTTGCTTACAGCACACACTAAAGGCTACATTTAAGGGTCTCATCCTGCCTTGGTGTCTCCATACGCGTAAGTACCATGACTTTTTCCACGTTCACCCATGCTCCAACCCTGCCTGAAGGGGTCGAGGACAACGCTGTTGTCATGATTGCGCGCCAAGCAATCTTGAATGAACGCCGGGAAGTGTTTGGCTATGAACTGTTTGACCGCGGCACCCCGGCAGGCGGGCACTCGCTGGAAAGCGATGCGGCCCTGATCTTCAATGCCATGTCGTACGCGGGCACAGAAGCCCTGGTGGGACACAAACTGGTCTTCATCAACTGCACGCACGAGAGCTTAGAAGGCGTGCATTTAGAGTTGATCGATCCGACCAAGGTGGTGCTGGAGATTCCTGCACTCGGCGAAGCGCCAGATCCAGCGCGCCTGAGCGATCTGTTTCATCTGCTGCAGCGTCTGCGCGGACGCGGATTCAAACTGGCGTTTGACCACAATTTGCTGCGCAAAGCCTATGCCAGCTGGTTGCCACTGGCGAACTTCATCAAGCTGGACATGCAAATCATGCCGCCCAACAGCGCCGAGCCGCTGGTGAAGTTCATCCGCCACAACACCATCGCCCACATCATTGCGGAGAAAGTGGAGTCACCCGAACAGTTCGCCATGATGCAAGGCTTGGGCGTCAAACTCTTTCAGGGCTACTGGTTTGCCAAGCCCGATGAGGTGCCTGGCAAAGTCATGCGGCCAGCGCAAAGCATCATCTTGCAACTGCTGAACTTGGTGCGCCAGCAAAGCTCGACCAACGAGATTGAAGAAGTCCTCAAAAAAGACCCCACGCTGTCGTTCAACCTGCTGCGTTTCATCAACTCTTCGGGTTTTGGACTGACCACCGAGATCACATCCTTTCGGCATGCGGTGATGATTTTGGGCTTGAAAAAGCTCTTTCGCTGGGCCGCGCTGCTGCTCACCACCTCGCACCCGGAAGACACCGCTCCCGCCGTGGGGCAAACGGCCATTGTGCGTGGCCGCCTCATGGAACTGCTGGCGGCCGAGACGCTGTCGCCCGAAGAAATCGACATTGCCTTTGTGGCGGGCATTTTTTCTTTGCTGGATGTGATGCTGGACGTACCTATGGCAACGGCACTGTCGTCCATCTCACTGCCCCGCCCGGTGGTAGATGCGCTGCTGCACCGCCAAGGCATTTACGCCCCTTATCTGGAGCTGGTGCTGGCCTGCGAAAACGGCGACACGCAGGCTTTTGACCGCGCTGCGCAAGCCTTGAATCTGAGCTACCACCAAGTGAACTGGGCGCACCTGCAGGCCTTGGCCTGGGCCGACACACTGAGCAACATCTTTGACCAGCATCACTGAGGCGCGCTGCTCGTGCCCTTAGGTCACAATGAGCTCGCCCAAAAGCAAACGCCACCCTCGGTGGCGTTTGCTTTAGACACGGCCACTTAGGCTGTCCGTGTTACTGGGCTTTCAAATTGGCCGCCTTGATGATGCGTGCATTGTTGGCAGATTCTTCGGCAATCTGGCGCGCAAACGAAGCGGCATCACCACCCGTAGGCACATTGTCCGAAGCCTTGAGCTTGGCCTGAATATCGGCCGAAGCCAGCGCCTTGTTGAACTCTGCGTTCAGGCGATCCAAGATGGGCTGCGGCGTTTTGGCAGGCGCAAAAATACCAAACAGCGAGGTGGTGTTGGCTTCTTTGAAACCCAACTCTGCCATGGTCGGCACGTCAGGCAGCGACTCCAGACGCTGGGGTGCGCCTACCGCCAGTGGCTTGAACTTGCCCGCTGCAATGTGCTGCATCACCGTAGGGCCAGCATTGGTCGAAAGCACTTCAAACTGCGCACCCAGTGCGTCGTTGAGCTGCTGGCCACCGCCCTTGTAGGGAATGTGGGTGATATCGACCTTGCCGGTGTACTTGACCTGCTCCAGCACGATGTGCCCCAGCGAAGCCAGACCTGCCGTGGCCCAACGGATCATGCCGGGCGACTGCTTGGCCTCCGTCAGCATGTCGGCAAAGCTGGAAGAGCGGTTGGCGGTGGTGCCCAAAATCAACACCGGCGAATACATGATGCTGACCACAGGCTTGAGGTCGTTCTTAGGATCGAACGGCACGGCGCCCAAATGCGGATTCAAAGCCACAGGGCTGATGGCAGAAAAGCCCAAGGTGTAGCCATCGGGAGCTGACTTGGCCACGGCATCCATACCGATCGCACCGCCTGCTCCCGCCTTGTTTTCCACCACGATGGGCGTGCCCAGCTGCACGCTGAGTTTTTCGCCCAGCGAACGCGCAACCACATCGCTGACACCACCACCGGGGTAAGCCACGACGATGCGGATCGGTTTGCTCGGCCAGGCTGCGGTTTCGGCCCAAGACACTGCGGGAACAGCTGCTGCACACAGCGCTGCCACCACCAAACCTCTGCGCAAGGCGTTCATGATCGTTACTCCGTATTGACAAAGAAGTAACTATTTTGCATCAAAATTAAAATCACTTAAGGAACATCAATTTTTCTTACGCCGCCATGCACATCAACCGCGTGGATGGTGCTGCGCATGCAATTGCTGCAACCGCTCGCGCGCAATGTGCGTGTAGATGGTGGTGGTCGAGATATCGGCATGCCCCAGCAGCAACTGCACCACACGCAAATCTGCACCGTGGTTGAGCAAGTGGGTGGCAAAGGCGTGGCGCAGGGTGTGCGGCGACAGTGGTGCTGTCACGCCTGCCAGCGCCGCATATTTTTTCACCAGCATCCAAAACATTACGCGGGTCATGGCTGCGCCGCGTTGCGTCACAAACAGATCGTTGCTGCGCTGACTGCCCAAAATTGCAGCGCGTGCTTCTTCAAGATAACGCTGCACCCACAGCTGCGCCACTTCACCAAAGGGCACGAGCCGCTCTTGGCGGCCTTTGCCTTCGGTGCGCAGCACGCCGGCTTTCAAGTCCACGTGGTGCAGTTGCAGCCCCACCAACTCGCTGACCCGCAATCCGCTGGCATACATCAACTCCAACATGGCACGATCGCGCAAGCCCAAAAGCTGGGTGACATCAGGTGCGAGCAGCAGGGCTTCGACTTGCGCTTGGGTCAAGGTATGCGGCACGCGCACAGGCCGTTTGGCAGCCAGCAAGCGCAAAGTCGGATCGGCTTGGATACGGCCCTCGCGCAATGCCCAGTGGTAGTAGCGGCGCAGCACGCTCAAGCTGCGGTTGCTAGAGACGGCTTTGACACCTTGTGCGAAGCGCGATTGCACAAAGGCCTGCAGGTCTTCACCGTGCGCAGCATTGAGTGCACAAGGGGCGTCGGCGCTTGCCAAAAACTGCGCGCAGGCCGTCATGTCGCGGCGGTAGGCCTGCAAGGTGTTGGTCGACAGGCCATCTTCCAAAAACAGGCTTTCGACAAAGTCATCAATGGCCGCCAAACTGGCCTGCAGGCAATCGTCGTGCATGCAGCTATTGTGCGCATAAAAAACGCTGCCAATGGCAGCGTTAGAGGGTGAGAGGCTGTGCACGCTTTATTCCAGCGTAAGCTTTTGCTCCACCACAACTTTCTTGTAGACCTCGTATTCGGCCTTGATTTGCTGCGCGAATTCGTCAGGCGAGTTGCCCACAATCAGTGAGCCGGTGTCTTCGATACGTTTGCGAACTGCCGGTTCTTGCAGCGACTTCTTCACCGCGGCATTGATCTTGTCGACCACTTCTTTGGGCATGCCCTTGGGGCCGATGATGCCGTAGAAGGCCATGCGATTGACCGGCTCCAAACCCACTTCCTT
>JBJEZV010000196.1:1423-7525 GCA_051887595.1 Comamonas sp. | reverse complement strand
CCAATGCGCAGGCCTTCGATGCTGTCGTTGAGCGAGCGGGTGAAGTCTTCGGCAGGGTGGTCGAAGCTGGTGGAGTCGCGGTCCAGATCGGGGCCGCACATCTCAGACAGCAGCAAGGCGCAGTCTTCGGCGCTGCGGCCCATGGGGCCAGCTTGGTCCAGCGACGAGGCAAACGCGATCATGCCGTAGCGGCTGGCGCGGCCATAGGTGGGCTTGATGCCGGTCACGCCGCAAAACGATGCGGGCTGGCGAATCGAGCCGCCGGTGTCGGTGCCGGTCACGGCAGGGGCCAGGCGGGCGGCCACAGCAGCGGCCGAGCCGCCCGAAGAACCGCCGGGCACGCGCTCGGTGTTCCAGGGGTTGCGCACGGGCTGGGCGCTGTCAAAGCCCACAGGCGCAACGGCGGAGTTTTCGTTGGCGCCGCCCATGGCGAATTCGTCGCAGTTGAGCTTGCCCAGATTCACCACACCAGCGTTGGCCAGCTTGGCGACCACGGTAGCGTCAAAGGGCGACATATAGCCTTCCAGCATCTTGGAGGCGGCGGTGGTTGGGAAGTCCTTGGTGACAAAGATGTCCTTGTTCGCAATTGGCACGCCTGCCAGGCGCCCGCCCTTGCCTTGGGCGATCAGCGCATCAGCGGCTTGGGCCTGGGCCAAGGTAGCGTCTTCATTAATCGCCACAAAAGCGCCAAGGTTTTGGTGCTGCTTGGCGCGGGCCAAAAAGTGCTGCGCAGCTTCGACGGAAGAGACTTGTTTGTTCTGGATCTGGGCGGCCAGCTCGGCCACGCTCAGGTGGTGCAGTTCGGTGGTATTGCTCATGAGAATTTTTCTTCGCCTTGCGCTTATTCGATGACCTTGGGCACGAGGAACAGACCCTCGCCTTTTGCCGGAGCGTTGCGCATATTGGCTTCACGCTGGTTGGCCTCAGAGGCCACGTCTTCGCGCAGACGCAGCACCACGTCTTGAATCGCTGCTACAGGATGTGAAAGCGGTTGAACACCCGAGGTATCCACAGCCTGCATCTTCTCGACCAAGCCGAAGAAGCCGTTGAGTTGCGAGAGCATGCGCTCACTTTCTGTGGGTGAGAGTTCGAGCCGCGCCAAGTTGGCGATGCGGTCAATGTCGTTCGAGGTGAGTGCCATAGGTTTTCTGCGGTACGAAACCGGATGTAAAGCTGTCAGGAGGCGCGCGCCGCCATGAGTTATTCACAGGGGATACGGTATTATCTTGTCTTTGCGCAATTACCATCTTTGTGATGGCTTCGATTGTGCAGAAAAGCCTGTTTTTGCTTCCCCCCTGATACCCGTTGAACTACACCCTGGCGATAGCAGGCCGAAGCGCGTGCTGTGCCCGAGAGGAAAATTGAATGTTCGGAGCCTTCCGTCGGTACTTCTCTACCGATCTTGCCATTGACCTTGGCACTGCCAACACCCTCATCTTCGCCCGCGACAAGGGCATTGTGCTGGACGAGCCGTCCGTGGTGGCCATTCGCCACGAAGGCGGCCCCCACGGCAAAAAAGTGATTCAAGCTGTTGGCCGTGAAGCCAAGGCCATGCTGGGCAAGGTGCCCGGCAACATCGAAGCCATCCGCCCCATGAAGGATGGCGTGATTGCGGACTTCGTGATCACCGAGCAGATGATCAAGCAGTTCATCAAGATGGTGCACCCCCGCAACGTGATGACGCCCAGCCCCCGCATCATCATCTGTGTGCCCTGCGGCTCCACCCAGGTCGAGCGCCGCGCCATCAAGGACGCAGCGGAAGCCGCTGGTGCGACTGCGGTGTACCTGATCGAAGAACCCATGGCTGCCGGTATTGGCGCAGGCCTGCCGGTGTCTGAAGCTTCAGGCTCCATGGTGGTCGACATTGGTGGCGGCACGACTGAAGTGGGCGTGATCTCCCTGGGCGGCATGGTCTACAAGGGTTCGGTGCGTGTAGGCGGCGACAAGTTTGACGAAGCCATCATCAGCTACATCCGCCGCAACTACGGTATGTTGATTGGTGAACCCACGGCTGAATTGATCAAAAAGCAAATTGGCTCGGCCTTCCCAGGCTCTGAAGTCAAGGAGTTGGAAGTCAAGGGACGCAATTTGTCCGAAGGTGTGCCCCGCAGCTTCACCATCTCCAGCAATGAAGTGTTGGAAGCCCTGACCGAGCCGCTCAATCAAATCGTCTCGGCCGTGAAGAACGCGCTGGAACAAACCCCTCCCGAGCTGGGCGCCGACATTGCTGAGCGCGGCATGATGCTCACCGGCGGCGGCGCACTGCTGCGTGATCTGGACCGTTTGCTGGCCGAAGAAACTGGCCTGCCTGTGCTGGTGGCTGAAGAGCCGCTGACCTGCGTGGTGCGCGGCTGTGGCATGGCGCTGGACAGCCTGGATCGCCAGGGCAGCATTTTTACCAGCGACTAATCTCGCTCGTTCCCCTTTGGCCTGCAGACGTCCGCGCCCATGTGCTGCGTTAGGACGCTGCAGGTTTTTCGATTAAATTGCGCGCCATGTTCTCAATGAAAGCTCGAGCCCCGATTGCGGCGAGCGGCAGTGCCGTCTACGCCTTGTGCGTCTATCGAGGGGGCAGCGCGTGAGTTTGAGAACCCTGGAGCGCGATGCTCCGTCGATGTTCCGTCACGGCATCAACCCGACCACCCGGGTGCTGCTGTTCAGCGCATTGTCCGTGGTGCTGATGCTGGCCGATGTGCGCTTCAAGATCACCGAGCCCGTGCGCCAGGCGGTGTCGGCGGTGCTCTTTCCGCTGCAGTGGACGGTGATGCAGCCCGTGGAGTGGCTCGATCGCGGCAAAGGCTATTTCCAAAATTTAGATGAAGCGCAGTCTGAAGCCATGGAAGCGCGTCGCTTGATGACGGCCATGACCGTCAAGGCTCACGATGCCGATCGTCTGCTCGAAGAAAACAACCAACTGCGCCGCCTGTTGGAGCTGCGCCCGCGCATGATCGTGCCCACGGTGGCGGCCGAAATCATGTACGAGACGCCCGATAGCTACACGCGCCGCGTGGTGCTGGACAAAGGCCAGGTGGCTGGGGTGGAAGCCGGTAGCCCCGTGGTGGACGACTTGGGGGTGCTGGGCCAAGTCACGCGCGTGCAACCATTTTCCAGTGAGGTGACGCTGTTGTCTGACCGTGACCAGGCCATCCCTGTGATGGTGGCCCGCAATGGGCTGCGCAGCGTGGCCTATGGCGATGCCTCCAACCTGCGACCCGACGGTATGGAGCTGCGCTTTATGCCCAATGATGCGGATGTGCAGGTGGGCGATGCATTGGTCACCAGTGGGGTCGACGGCGTGTACATGGCTGGTTTGCCTGTGGCGCGCGTGGTGGAAGTGGAGCGCCACAGCCAGTCGCCCTTTATGCGTATTTACTGCGAGCCCGTAGCGCGGCTTGATGGTGCGCGCCATGTGATGGTGATGACGCCCATCAACGTGATCAAGGCGGCTGAAGTGCCGGAGGCACAGCCCGTTACCAGCACGCCGGCTGAAATCAAAGCCGAACGAGAAGACAAATCTGCCCAGCGCCGTGCGACACCGAGCAAGCGGCCTGGGCCAGCTGCAGGAGTGACCGCACCATGATCATGCCGCGTGGTCAGCAGTTGCTGATGCCCGTCAAACCCGCCTTTATCGTTTTTAGCGTAGGGGTGGCCTTTTTGCTGAGCCTGCTGCCGTTGGGCGCCTTTGTCTGGATGCCCGACATCTTGATGATGGTGCTGACGTTTTGGGCCATGCACCACCCCCAGCGCATGCCCATGACAGTGGCTTTTGTGCTGGGTTTGGCCGTGGATGTGCAGCAGACAGCGTTATTGGGTCAGCATGCACTCACTTATGTGCTAATTGTTTATGTGGCGCAGCGCTTTAGCCGCCGCATGATGTGGTTCTCTCCTGTAACACAGGCCCTGCAACTGCTGCCCGTGTTTGCGGTGGCCCACTTGCTGGGGATGCTGATCCGCATGTTGGCCGGTGGCATGTTCCCTGGGGTGTCGATCGCGATTGCCCCCTTGGTGGAGGCACTGCTGTGGCCGGTGGTCAGCGTGATCTTGCTGGCGCCCCAGCGCCGTGCGCCGGATGCCGACAGCAACCGTCCGCTGTAAGGATGCGTGATGCGTGCAGTCCCTGAGTTTTTCTCTCGATCCTGCGGCCCGGAGCGTGTATGACGGGCTTTGAGGTACGCAACAGCGAAGCCGAACACCACAAGTTCCGCGTGCGGGTCTGGGTGGTGGCGCTGGTGGTGCTGTTGATGTTTTCGCTGCTGGTCTACCGCCTGTTTGTGCTGCAGGTGGTGCGCCATGACGCGTTCGCTGAGCGTGCGGAGAGCAACCGCACGGCGGTGGTGCCCATCGTGCCCAATCGCGGCCAAATTCTGGACCGCAACGGCATTGTGCTGGCGACCAACTACTCGGCCTATACGCTGGAGATCACGCGTTCCAAGGTCAAAAATCTCGATGAAACCATCGATGCGCTGGCCGAGCTGGTGGAGATCACGCCGCGTGACCGTCGCAAGTTCCGCCGCATGATGGAGGATTCCAAGCGCTTTGAGTCCATTCCGCTGCGCACCCGTCTGACCGACGAAGAAGTGGCGCGCTTTGCGGCACAGCGCTGGCGCTTTCCGGGGGTCGACATCAAGGCCCGGTTCTTTCGCAACTATCCGCTGGAAGACGTGGCTTCGCACGTGGTGGGCTACATCGGGCGCATCAACCAGCGCGAGCAAGAAGCGCTGGACGACAGCGAAGATGCGGCCAACTACCGTGGCACGGAAGTCATAGGCAAACTCGGTATTGAACAAAGCTACGAGCGCGAGTTGCATGGCTTAACAGGTTGGGAGCAGCTGGAAACTACGGCCGGTGGCTTTGCAGTGCGGCGTCTCAACAGCCGCCCAGCCACCCCCGGCAACACGGTGGTGTTGAGTTTGGATGTTGGCCTGCAAAAGCTGGTCGAAGATGTGTTCGGCGAGCGGCGCGGTGCGCTGGTGGCCATGGACCCGCGCAATGGCGAGGTGTTGGCCTTTGTGAGCAAGCCTACTTACGACCTGAATCTGTTTGTGGATGGCATTGACCAGGAAAGCTGGGATTTGCTGAACAACTCCCTCGACCGGCCCTTGATCAACCGTGCACTGCGCGGCACGTATCCACCGGGCTCGACGTACAAGCCGTTCATGGGCTTGGCAGGCCTGGAGTCGGGCAAACGCAAGGTGGACACCACCATCATCGACAACGGCAGCTGGACTTTTGGCGGCCACACTTTTCGCTCGGGCCACCCCAATGGGCCGACCAATTTGCGCCGCTCCATCATCAAGTCCTCCAATGTGTACTACTACATGCTGGCCAATGACATGGGGGTGGATTTGATCCACGAGTACCTCTCGCCCATGGGCTTTGGACGTCGCACCGGCATTGATTTGCATGGCGAATCCACTGGCGTGCTGCCCAGCACCGAGTGGAAGCGCAACACCTACAAGCGCCCGGAGCAAAAGAAGTGGTATGCGGGCGAGACGATTTCGCTGGGCATTGGCCAGGGCTACAACCACTTCACCATGCTGCAGTTGGCGCATGCCACGGCCATGCTGGCCAATCGTGGTGTGCAGCACCGCCCACACTTGGGCTTGGGCAAGGTCGATCCCATGCTGCGCCAATTTGAGCCGCTGTACAAAGATCCGGGCCAGCCCATGGGCTACAAGCCTGAGCACGTGGAAGCCGTGCGCAGCGCCGTGGCTGCGGTGACGGTCGAAGGCACCGCGCGCCATGTGTTTGCGGGCGCACCCTACACCTCGGCCGGAAAAACGGGCACGGCCCAGGCTGTGACGATTGGCCAAAAGGACAAGTACAACGCAGCCAAACTGGCGGAGCACCAGCGCGACCATTCGTTGTACATGGCCTATGCACCGGCTGAGAACCCCAAGATTGCTTTGGCCGTGATTGTGGAGAACGCGGGTTTTGGCGCCGCAGCTGCCGCGCCCATTGCACGCCGCGTATTTGATTACTGGTTGCTGGACCACTACCCCAGTGAAGAAGACTTGGCCGCTGTGCGCAAAGGTCAGGCTGGCCGCCCGATGGGAGCACCCCGCAAAGGCGCAGAGATCATGGCGCAGTTTGAGCGCGTGA
>JBJEZV010000196.1:0-1323 GCA_051887595.1 Comamonas sp. | reverse complement strand
ATCCTCAAAAAACATCAGGCACATGCCGCCCACGGCCAAGGCGCACGCGGCCCAGATGTTCCATGCGGTCTGGCGGCGCAGTACCAACCAGGCGATCAAGGGAACGATCAGCACGTTCAGCCCCGTCACAAAGGCATTGCGGTTGCTGGTGGTCAGGCCCAAGCCTTCAATTTGCAGCCAGAAGGCCACAAAGTTCAACACGCCCAGCCCCAAGCCCCAGCGCCATTCGGCCCGGCGCATGCCCCTCCACAACGGCAGCAACACCAGCGCCGCCATGCCAAAGCGCAGCCAGATGATGTGCAGCGCCGACAAGTCGGCAGATAACTGTTTCATCGCAGGGAACGTCGTGCCCCAGACCACGGTCACTGTCAGCAAGGCCAACAGGCCGCCAGATGCGCGTTGCATACAAAAATCTCAATAACAAGAGCTGCTTGCCTAGGATAGAAGCCATTTTCCAAGTCAAAACATACGGAAAACGGCTTACTGTATAGGGAAGAAGCTCCTTAATCTCAAACTATCAGAGGCAAGCTCAGTGCGCGACGCGGCCAATGAACGCGGCAATGCGCTCATTGGCAGGATGGGCGAAGAACTCGGCCGGTGGCGCTTCGTGGGCGATACAGCCTTGGTCAAAAAACATGACACGGTCGGCCACTTCGCGCGCAAAGCCCATTTCGTGCGTGACCACAATCATGGTCATGCCGCTCTTGGCCAGCTCGCGCATGACTTCCAGCACCTCTTGCACCATCTCAGGGTCCAGCGCAGACGTGGGCTCGTCAAACAGCATGACCTGCGGCTCCATCGCCAGCGCACGCGCAATTGCCACGCGCTGCTGCTGACCGCCGGAGAGCTGCCACGGGTACTTGTGTGCGTGCGCCTGCATGCCCACGCGTTCGAGCAACTGCAGGGCCCTGGCGTTGGCCTGCTCGCGCGAGATCTTGTGGATGCGGCGGGGTGCCAGCGTCACGTTGTCCAGCACCGTCATGTGGCCAAACAGGTTGAACTGCTGGAACACCATGCCCACTTCGCAGCGCTGCTTTTGCAGCGTGGCTTCGTGGTCGGTCACCGGCACACCGCCGATGGTGATGGTGCCGCCGTCGTGCGGCTCCAGCCGGTTTAAGGCGCGCAGCAAGGTGGACTTGCCCGAACCCGAAGCGCCAATGATGACGGTCACTTCGCCCTTGCTAAAGCTGGTGGACACGCCTTTGAGCACCTGGTGCGCGCCAAAGCTCTTGGTGACTTGGTCGCAGACGATGTAGGGGGTACGTTCGGTCATTTCTGGCGTCCTTCCACATCAAAGCGGTACTCAATGGCGGCGGTGACTTG
>JBJEZV010000195.1:3517-7627 GCA_051887595.1 Comamonas sp. | reverse complement strand
GCAGCGTCCAAATCGTTGTGTTCTTTGAGCTTACGCGCGTAGTCTTGCTCTTCCTCTTGGGTGAGCATAGGCAGGCGATTGACAGCAGTGATATAGGCATCCAAGTTACCCAAGGGAGGCACCAAAGCCCAAGGATTCGCAGGTGCCAAGGCCGAAGCAGCGTGCGTGCCGGTCAGGGTTGTCATTGCAATCATCCTTTCATCCATAGCCTATGTTAGCACTCTGTCAGACAGACTGCTAATGCAGAAGTTCCCTCCATGGTGTAAGCAAACGCTTGAGGGTAGGCTCGCAACAAGGGGGATTGGACTTAATTGCTTACGGATGAATGGTGCTTCATTTGAAAGTTCAGGGCTGTCGTTTGCGCTTGGTGATTCATGTAGTCGTTTTGATCACCTGTGCACCTGAATTGTGACTACTGACACAGGCAGCAGCCAGCCTGACGATGGTGACTTTCGTTCAACTTCTTGGAGTCGTCCATGGCAAAGTCGAAAGCACCCGCACAGAAGGCAAAGGCACAAGACCTTTTGGGAAATGCTGGTGAATTGCATCAACAAGCTGCAATGGGACAGCCCACGCTGACTACCCAGCAAGGCATTCCGATCGGTGACAACCAAAATTCTTTGAAGGCTTTTGAGCGCGGGCCCACACTGCTGGAAGACTTTATCTTGCGTGAAAAGATCACGCACTTTGATCACGAGCGCATTCCTGAACGCATCGTGCACGCGCGTGGCTCTGCTGCGCATGGCTATTTTGAGCTGTCGGAATCTCTATCGGACTACACCACCGCCAAAGTGCTCACAGAAACGGGCAAGCGTGTACCGATCTTTGCGCGCATGTCGACAGTGGCGGGCGGAGCGGGGTCTGTGGACACGCCGCGCGATGTGCGAGGTTTTGCCATCAAGTTCTATACCGACGAAGGCAATTGGGACTTGGTGGGCAACAACATTCCGGTGTTCTTTATTCAAGATGCCATGAAGTTCCCGGACGTGGTCCACGCCGTCAAGATGGAGCCAGACCGTGGCTTTCCACAGGCCGCATCAGCACATGACACCTTTTGGGATTTCATCTCTTTGATGCCAGAGTCCATGCACATGGTGATGTGGATCATGAGTGACCGCACCATTCCACGCAGCTTGCGCATGATTGAAGGCTTTGGGGTGCACAGCTTCCGCTTGATCAATGCCAAGGGTGAAAGCACCTTTGTGAAGTTCCACTGGCGCCCTGAGCTGGGCATCCAATCGACAGTGTGGGATGAAGCTCTGAAGCTACAGGCAGCCGACAACGATTTCCATCGACGCGATTTGTTTGAGGCGCTAGAGAACGGCCAAGCTCCTGCTTGGGAGTTGTCGGTGCAACTGTTCACAGAAGAGCAGGCGGCAGAGTTTCCTTTTGACCACTTAGATCCGACCAAGATCATCCCGGAGGAAGTCATTCCTCTGCGCAAGATCGGCCGGTTTGTGCTGGATCGTTGGCCAGACAACTTCTTCGCAGAAACGGAACAAGTGGCCTTTTGCCCCGCGAATGTGCCGCCAGGGATGGATTTTTCCAACGACCCGTTGCTGCAAGGGCGACTGTTTTCTTATCTCGATACCCAGCTCATCCGCTTGGGCGGCCCCAATTTCACACAAATTCCTATCAATGCACCGCGCTGCCCCTTTGCCAACCACCAGCGTGATGGCTACATGCAGACGCACATTCCCAAGGGGCGTGTGGCGTATGAACCCTCCAGCTTGGAGCCAGATAGCCCCAAAGCATCTCAAGCGCGTGGTTTTCCTAGCCATGCCATGGTGTCAGATGGTAAGAAAGGGCGTATTCGCCCCGAAAGCTTTGCCGATCATTACAGCCAAGCTCGCATGTTCTACCGTAGCCAAAGCGAGATTGAGCAAGCTCACATAGCAACAGCGTTGGTGTTTGAGCTATCCAAAGTGCAGACGCCCCATGTGCGCAAAGCCATGGTCAGTCACTTGCTGGTGATTGACCCCAGCCTGGGTAAGCGTGTGGCCAAGGGTTTGGGCTTGAAGGAACTGCCCGAACCAGCCAAGCCCGCGGTGGAACCTATGGATCTCGATCCAAGCCCTGCCACCACCATCATTCCGCGCTTAAAGCCCACGCTGGAAGGGCGGTGCGTCGGTATTTTGGTTGATGAAGGCTCCAACGCAGATTCGGTAGCCGCTCTGCGCGCAGCGCTGGAGACAGAAAAAGCCATGGTCAAAATCATCGCCCCCAAAATTGAGGGTGTGACTTTGAGCAATGGCAAGCACCAAGCTGCGGATGGCCAGTTGGCAGGTTCACCTTCGGCGTTGTTTGATGCGGTAGCTTCTGTCTTGCCTTTGGAGGCTGGGGCAAAGCTGGCCAAAGACGCGGCCGCACAAGACTGGTTCCGCGATGCATTTGGTCACCTCAAAGCGATTGCCGCATGCAAGGGCACCCAGGCTATTTTGAAAGCTGCAGGCGTGAAGCCCGATAAGGGATTTTTTGATCCAGAAGATGTCGCGTCTTTTGTGGAAGGGGCTAAGCAGCGCTATTGGGATCGTGAACCCAAGCTCAGAGATCTTGCTTAAACGCTGGATTTTTGGCTTTATTGCATCAATAAAAAGAACGAGCTGAGAAGCTCGTTCTTTTTATTTAAATAATATTGACCGACATTTTATTAATCGAGTGGAATTAAAGATAACACGAATGCAGGGAGTGCTGAGATTGTTTACGAGCGCATTGCAGCATGGCAAGACTCGATGGCCCTGGCTCTAACGGCGGCTCCATCGGAAGGAGGTGAGATGGATCTCCAAGTGGCCCGGGCACAGGGGATTGGACGGGTGGAATATCAGTCGGAATTTCCACTGGAGGTGACTTGGCGGGAACCGCTAAGTCTGTCTTGGCGAGCAGCTGGTTGATGGTTGGCATGGCAGATCTCCTATAGAGATTGTTCAACATGCTAAAGAGATAGTACGTAATTTTTCCGCCGGAAACATTGGTGGTAAGCACTTACAAAAGATTTGAAGAATGTCTCTTTAGACCTACACAATTCCGATGAACGGTCATTGAAGATGGAACTTGGCAAGCACATTCGCTTGTCGTGCACACCAAGGAGCAAGCTATGAATCAACAGCCGAACCATCTGAGCGACGTGAACCGACACCCAACCCAGGGTGGACAGCAGCAACAGCAAAACCCGAACCAACATCAACCGGGGCAGCAAGGTCAAAATCCAGGCCAGCAACAGCAGCAAAATCCTGGACAGCATCAGCCAGGCCAGCAATCTCCTAACCAGGGGCAACAGCAGCAGCAAAACCCTAATCGCCAACAACAGGGTCAAAATCAAGGTCAACGTGAATTAGACCAAGATTTTTAATGTGCTAAATGGCGATTTTTGAATCTGCTAAAGACTCAGCCCGCGATGAACGCGGGCTTTTTATTTTTAGCGGGTGTGTGCTGCTGAATAAATTGAGAACATCAGCCTTGCATGCTGCGCGCCAAAATTTGGCGCAAAGCATCGAGCTCTACTGGTTTTTGTAAATGGGCATCAAAACCATCAAGCAAAGGCCGGTCGCTGCTGTCTTCTTTGAGGTTGTAGCCACTGATGGCGCAGATGAATACGCGATCACCACACGGCATGGCACGAATGGCACGTAGAACGCTGGGGCCATCCATATCAGGCATGCGAATATCCAGCAGCACAGTTTGCGCCATGCGCCGTTGCAGCATCTGCAATGTGGTATGCCCTTCATAGGCCGTCTGAACTTGGTGACCTAAAGAGCGCAAGATGTCGGCCAGGCTGTCGGCACCATCTTTGTTGTCATCGACTACCAAGACCATGGCGTCCTCGCATACACCTTCGGGCGCTTCCTCGCTTTCGGCACTGTGGCGCAGGGCGGCGCCTGGCAATTCAAACTTGAAGGTACTGCCCTGCCCAGGGCCCGCACTTTCGACGTGGATGCTGCCGCCGTGCATCTCGATCAACGAGCGTGCCAGCGACAAGCCAATTCCCAGCCCGGATTGACCGGAGGTAAATCCATCACCTTGCGCAAACAGCTCAAAAATATGCTCCATATTTTCGGCACTCATGCCAATGCCGTTGTCGCGCACTTGGACGTGCAATTGGCCTTTGATGAC
>JBJEZV010000195.1:0-3417 GCA_051887595.1 Comamonas sp. | reverse complement strand
ACAGCATTGCGTATCGGCGCCAGCGGGTTGCGCAGCTCGTGGGCGAGCATCGACAAAAACTCGTTCATGCGCTTGGAGGAATGCTCCAGGTCACGCAGGCGCTGGCGCTCGCTCATGTCGCGTGTGACTTTGGCAAACCCAATCAAGCGGCCTTCAGATTCGATGGGCGTCATGATGATATTGCCCCAAAACGCACTGCCGTCTTTGCGCAGGCGCCAGCCTTCTTCTTCCACGCGGCCGTGCTTGAGGGCTTTTTGCAGTTCACGCTCGGGCAACCCCGCAGCGATATCTTCGGCGCGAAAAAACATGCGGTAGTGCTGGCCAATGACCTCGCGGGCTGTATAGCCCTTGATCAGCTGGGCACCATGGTTCCAGCTGTGGATGATGCCCTCGGGCGTGAGCATGTAGATGGCGTAGTCTTTGACGCTACCCATCAGCAGCCGCAAGCTTTCTTCACTTTGACGCAGCGCCTCAAGGTGTTGACGGCGCTCGGTGAGATCGCGTGTCACCTGGCCGTACCCAGCCAACTTGCCTGCATCGTCATAAATGGCTGTCGTGACCACATTGGCCCAAAAGCGTGTGCCATCTTTGCGAACACGCCAAGCCTCTTCCTCGCACTTGCCTTGGCGCCGTGCGTGTTCTAGCGTTTGCTCGACGCTGAAATTGTTGCTGTCCAGTTCTCGTAGTGAGGATGGGTAGACCAATTCAACGGATTGGCCGATGACTTCGACAGCCGAGTAGCCATGCATATGGCGGGCCCCTGGGTTCCACGACAAGATGCAACCTTGCGGATCCAGCATGGTGATTCCATAGTCTTGAATCCCATCAACTAACAATTTGAAACGATCTGCTTGGACAGAATGAGGGATAGAGGTAGTCATCGTCGTCTGATTCAATTAGATTCAAGGCCTACAAATGCTCACTAGCCCCGATTTCGGGAGAAATCTAGACTCTCATGACAGTGTATGTGGTGGACGATGTAATCGACGCAGCCGACTCACTGGTGCAACTGCTGATGGCTATGGGGCATGACGCGCGGGCGTTTTACAACGCCGAAAGCCTCTGGAAGGCCGTGCAGCAAGAGACGCCGGATTGCGTCATGCTCGATATCGCCATGGCGGGCACCAATGGACTGGAATTGGCCCAGCGCCTCAAAAGCCAGTTTGGCGATGACATCGTGCTGGTTGCCGTCACCGGCGCATCGCACGATGAGCCGCTGGTGCAGCAAACCTTTGTCGCTGTCGATCACTATTTTGAAAAGCCAGTCACGCTGGCGCAAATTCAACGCATTTTTGCGCCGCAAGTCAGCACGGCACCGGTTGAGTTTGACACCTGATCGCCGGCGCATTGCTGGCATCAACATCCAGTGAACTTCATGAATCCAACCGTACCCATTACGGTGCTGACGACCACGGTCGACAGCGCAGCTGTGGCGCAAACCTTGGCACAAACCGCAGTTCAGCAGCGCCTGGCTGCTTGCGTGCAAGTAGAGGTGATTCAGTCGCACTACATTTGGGATGGGCAGATGCAATCGAGTGCCGAATGGCGCTTGGTGTGCAAGACCACACCTGCTCGCGCGCATGCGCTGGAGCAATGGCTGCACGACGCCCATCCTTACGACGTGCCGCAGTTATTAGTGCGCCAAGAGCAGGCATCGCAGGCGTATGCAACATGGGTTGCAGAGCAGGTTAAAACCTAAAAACATAGCTGCTTGCCTTTGATGAGAGCCATTTTCAGATAGAAAACATTTTGAAAGTGGCTTGGTACAAAGGCATATAGCTATGCTTTGCATGCTTGATGGCGCTTTCCCATCAGGCGGAAGACGCAAAAAAAGCCCCGCACATGGCGAGGCTCTGTGTCGTGCGTTGCAGACTGGCTGATGGGTTTAAGCCAGCAACGCTTGGGCAAATTCGCGGGCGTTGAAGGTTTCCAAGTCTTCCACCTTCTCGCCCACACCGATGAAATACACCGGGATGGGGCGCTCTTGCGCAATCGCGGCCAGCACACCGCCCTTGGCAGTGCCGTCGAGCTTGGTGACGATCAGGCCGGTCAGCCCGAGCGCCTCGTCAAACGCCTTGACCTGGTTGAGCGCGTTTTGGCCGGTATTGCCATCAATCACCAGCAGCACCTCGTGCGGAGCGCTGGCATCGGCCTTGGCCACCACGCGCTTGATCTTTTTGAGCTCTTCCATCAGGTGCAACTGCGTAGGCAGGCGCCCGGCGGTGTCGACCAGCACCACATCTTTTTTGCGCGCACGGCCTGCGCTGACGGCATCAAAACTCACCGCTGCAGGGTCGCCCCCAGCTTGGCTGATGATCTCCACCGTATTGCGTGTGGCCCACACACCCAATTGCTCGCGTGCGGCTGCGCGGAAGGTGTCGGCAGCGGCCAGCAGCACCGACTGGTCATGATCGGCCAGATGTTTGGTGAGCTTGCCAATCGAGGTTGTCTTACCTGCACCATTGACGCCAGCGACCATGATGACCGTGGGCGTGTGCTGGCCAATCACCAGCGGCTTTTCCAGCGGTTGCAGCAAGTCGGCCAAGGCGTCGGCCAATAAGGCTTTCACGGCCGCAGGGTCGGTGGTCTTGCTCTCTTTGACGCGGTGCTTGAGGTCTTCGAGCAGATGGACTGTCGCTTTGACGCCGGTGTCGGCCATCAACAGGGCATCTTCGAGCTCCTCATACAGCGCATCGTCAATCTTGGTGCCCGTGAACACCGTGGTGATGCTGGTGCCGGTCTTGCGCAAACCAGCCTTGAGGCGATCCATCCAACTGGCGCGCGCACCAGCAGCTTCAGGCTTGGCTTGGGGTTCGGGGGCCTGCTCAAAAACTTCAGGAACAATGGGCGCTGGAACTTCTTCCTTGTCCCCCATTCCGAAGGTGTTGCGCAGCCATCCGCCCACGGCGCTGGTTTTAGCGGCAGGTGCAGAAGGCGCTACGTCCGGTGTGGGCGCAGCAGCGGGTACGACGCTGTCAGGCTGCTCAAGGGCAGGCGTAGCGTCGGTTTGAGGTACTTTTTTCTTGAAAAAACTGAACATTGGCGGGTTCTTAGAATCCTGCATTCTATGAAACGAACTTTATCCCTCCTAATGCTGGTGGCCTGCCTGAGTGCAGGGGCCGAGAATTCAGTGCCTGCGGGCACGTTATCGTCCTCTCTGGCTGAGTGGGCAAGTCGTTCTGCCTCCAGCCCAGCCACGGCGGCCCAGCAGTTCACCTTGAGCAATGGTATGCAGTTGATTGTGCAGCCGGATCGGCGTGCTCCGACGGCGGTGCACATGCTGTGGTTGCGGGTAGGTGCCATGGATGAGGTGGATGGCACCTCTGGCGTGGCGCATGTGCTGGAGCACATGATGTTCAAGGGTTCCAAGACCCTGGCGCCGGGAGAGTTTTCGCGGCGCGTGGCGGCCTTGGGAGG
>JBJEZV010000194.1:0-7661 GCA_051887595.1 Comamonas sp. | reverse complement strand
TGTTGCGGGTGTAGATGGCCTGGGCGTTGGTGGGATCTTCAATCCAAGTAATACCTTGGGCCTGCAGCCACCCTCGGATCTCCTGAGCACTGACATGCAGCAAGGGGCGGTGCCAGTTCAGACCGTCGCGCTGCCAAAAAGCCGGCATGGCCGCCAAGCCTGCAACACCAGCGCCACGGGATAAGGCAATGAGCAGGGTTTCAATCTGGTCATCGGCGTGCTGGGCCAAGGCGATGCTGGCCACAGGCTGCTCAAATGCGTGCGCGGCTTGCGCACTCAGTGCGGCGTACCGGTGACGGCGCGCGGCATCTTCCGGACTTTGTCCAGGCTGGTGGCGCGCATCGACCTGCGCCACCGCCAAAGGCACTTGCAACTGCGCACAGGTTGCGCGGCAGTGCGCTACAAAGTCGTCAGCCGCGGCTTGCAAACCATGGTGCACATGAATGGCTCGCACCTGCCCTGGCCAGCGCTGTGCGCACGCGTGCAGCAAGGCGGTGGAATCTGCACCGCCGCTATAGGCAACGGCCACGGGTAAAGCGGGTGCAAAAGACTGCATGGCCTGCGCCATCGACAGCGTCACAAAGCCTCCACAACATAAAACATAGCTATTACCCTTGGATACAAGCCGTTTTCAAATACAAAACTATCTGAAATTCAGATGGATCAAAGGCTAACAGCTCACAAAATTGAAAAAATCGCGACGCTACATATAAAAAATGGTCCCCACAGGGACCATTTCAGTGTGTCGCAGCCTGGCACGCTTCGCAATCCAAGAAATGCCAAGCGATGTCATAGCGCCATTAGCTTGCCTTGGTATCGTTGAAGCGACCGTAGCTTTGCAGGCGCTCGTAACGGCGATCTTGCAACTCTTTGGGCTTCAGATCGGACAGTTGGCGCCAAGCGTCGCCCAGCGCGCGCTTGAGCAAACTACCCATGTGCTTGTGGTCGCGGTGTGCGCCACCCACGGGCTCGTTGACGATCTTGTCGACCAAGCCCAACGCCTTCAGACGGTGGGCCGTAATACCCATGGCGTCAGCCGCCATTTCGGCCTTTTCGCCCGTCTTCCACAAAATGGAGGCACAACCTTCAGGACTGATCACCGAGTACACCGAGTACTGCAGCATCAATACTTGGTCAGCCACCGCAATGGCCAGCGCACCGCCAGAGCCACCTTCACCAATGATGGTGGTGATGATGGGCGTTTGCAGCTGGGCCATTTCGTAGATGTTGCGACCAATCGCTTCCGACTGGCTGCGCTCTTCCGCATCAATGCCGGGGAAAGCGCCGGGGGTATCCACAAAGGTGAACACAGGCAACTTGAACTTCTCGCCCGTCTTCATCAGACGCAACGCCTTGCGATAACCCTCGGGCTTGGTCATGCCAAAGTTGCGCATGGCGCGCTCTTTGGTGTCACGGCCCTTTTGGTGACCGATAACCATGCAAGGCTGGCCGTTGAAGCGCGCCAAGCCACCGACGATGGATTTGTCATCCGCAAAGTGGCGATCACCGTGCATTTCGACAAAGTCGGTAAAGCACTCGCGCACGTAGTCCAGCGTATAGGGACGCTCGGGATGGCGGGCAATCTTGGTGATTTGCCAGGGCGACAAATCGCTGTAGATGTCCTTGGTGAGCTGGTTGCTCTTTTTGCTCAGCTGATCGATCTCTTCCGAGATGTCCACAGCATTTTCGGTCTGCACGTAACGCAGTTCTTCGATTTTGGCTTCGAGCTCCGCGATGGGCTGCTCAAAGTCCAGAAAGGTTTTCTTCGCCAAGTTATTTCTCCTTGTCCCGGCCTGCGCAATGGGGCCTAGGGGTCAATCAATAGGCCACTGGCTGCGGGTCGAGCGAGCGCCAAATATACCAAGTTGCCACGGTGCACCAAGGTTTCCAAGCCTCGGCCACTTCGCGGGCTTCGCTGCGGCTGACAGGATCACCCGAGAAATAGCTTTCGCTAATTCCTTTGAGCAAACCCGCATCGTCCAAAGGCAAGACGTTGGGCCGCAGCAGGTAAAAGATCAAAAACATTTCGGCCGTCCAGCGACCAATGCCACGAATGGCAGTGAGCTCGGCAATGATGGCTTCATCGTCCATCTGCGCCCACTGCTGCACATGCAAACGGTTTTCAGTGAAGTGCCGCGCCAAGTCCATCAGATAGTCAACCTTGCGTGCCGATAGTCCTGCTGCACGCATGTCTTCAATGGGTTGCTCCAGCACATGCTCAGGCGTGAGCTGCACAAACAAGGCACTGAAACGACCCCACACTGCCGACGCCGATTTGAGAGAGACTTGCTGGCCCACAATCGAGCGCGCCAGCGTGACAAACGGATCGCCACGCGTTTGCAAGGCTTCGTGTGCAAACTGCGGAATCAGGCGACGCATCACCCGGTCTTTTTTGACCAAGTGGCGACATGCCTCAGCCCAGTACGCTGGCGCGTGTGCCGGCGGTGGTGGCAATTCTTTAGGGGAAGGTGACATGCAATACCCGCACCCAGTGGCTCACTGAGCGGCCTCCCAGGTGGTGCCCGCAGGCGAATCCTTGAGCACAATCCCCTGCTCCAGCAACGCTTTGCGAATGCGGTCGGCTTCGGCCCAGTTCTTCTCAGCCTTGGCCGCAGCGCGGGCCGCAATTTGGGCCTCAATAGCAGCCGCATCGATACCGCTGGCACCTGCTTGCAAAAATCGCTGAGGATCGTCTTGCAACAAGCCCAAACAAGCACCCAAAGCCTTGAGCAAGCCAGCCACCTGCGCAGACTGGCTGCGGTTGACCTCGCTGGCCAAATCAAACAGCACCGCCACCGCCTCGGGCGTACCGAAGTCTTCGTCCATCGCCGTTTTAAAGCGCGCAGCGTGAGGCTGGCTCCAGTCAATCGTCACATCCGCAGGTGCCACCAGGCTCAGCGCGGTATACAAGCGCTTTAACGCATTGCGGGCGTCGTCCAAATGGACGTTGGAGTAATTCAACGGGCTGCGGTAATGGCTGCGCACGACAAAGAAACGCACGGTTTCAGCGTCGTATTCTTTGAGCACATCACGGATGGTGAAAAAGTTACCCAACGACTTGGACATCTTTTCGTTGTCCACATTAATGAAGCCGTTGTGCATCCAAGTCTTAGCAAATGGCTTGCCTGTTGCGCCTTCGCTTTGGGCAATTTCGTTTTCGTGGTGTGGAAACTGCAAGTCAGCACCACCGCCGTGGATGTCAAAGCTCTCACCCAACATCTCGCAGCCCATGGCCGAGCATTCAATATGCCAACCCGGACGGCCTTCGCCAAAGGGGCTGGCCCATTTCACATCGGTAGGCTCTTCCCGCTTGGCAGATTTCCACAGCACAAAATCCAGCGGATCGTGTTTGCCGTCCGCCACCGCAACGCGCTCACCGGCATTGAGCTCATCGAGCGACTTGCCAGACAGCTTGCCGTAGCCAGGGAATTTGCGCACAGCAAAGTTCACATCGCCATTGCCCGCTTGGTACGCCAGACCTTTTTGCTGCAGCGTGCCAATCATGGACAGCATCTGCGGCACATATTCGGTGGCGCGAGGCTCATGTGTGGGGCGCTCAATGCCCAGCGCGTCGGCATCTTGGTGCAAGGCCTCAATCATGCGATCGGTGAGGCTGCGGATGGTTTCGCCGTTTTCCACTGCGCGCTTGATGATCTTGTCGTCGATGTCGGTGATGTTGCGCACATACGTGACGCGATACCCACTAGCGCGCAGCCAACGTTGCACCACATCAAAAGCCACCATGGAACGGGCATGCCCCAAGTGGCAGAGGTCGTACACCGTCATGCCACACACATACATGCGGACATGGCCAGGCTCAAGCGGCGAAAACGCCTCCAATGCACGCGACAGCGTGTTGTAGATACGCAAACTCATGGAGTGTCAAAAACGGAAGATGGGGCTGCAGCCGTGGCGCTCAATCAAAGCCTCACAACTGCACGTAGCCGGGACACAGCCTGCGGGGCTTGAACAGCGATCAACGCTAACCCCTCAGCTACAATCTTTCGCAGTATAAGCCCGCCACGCTGGCGAGCTCCTGTCGCCTTTGGAAAGCACCTACATGTCCTCTTACCTCCGCCCCGGCTCTCTCTTGCGCTTGCTGGCACTGGCTGGTGCCTTGTCGGTAGGCAGTGCGCAGGCTGATATCTATGCCGATGTGACAAGCCTGAGCCAATCCGGCAACACCGCTGATGCCATTGCCAAGGCCGATCAGTACTTGAGCACCAATCCCCGGGATCCGCAGATGCGTTTCCTCAAAGGCGTGGCCCAGTCCAAAGCTGGGGACATGGAATCTGCCCGTGCAACATTCGAAGCCTTGGTGCAGGAATATCCTGAACTGCCAGAACCCTATAACAACTTGGCTGTGATTTACGCCAACCAAGGTGATTTGGACAAAGCCCGCGGAGCCTTGGAAATGGCGGTGCGCAACAACCCCCATTACGCCGTCGCCCACGAAAATCTGGGCGATATTTATGCGCGCTTGGCCCACAACGCCTATAGCCAGTCTTTGCAGCTCAATGCCAACAACCGCAGCTTGAAGCTCAAGTTGTCCACCTTGACCGGCATGCTGCAGCCGGCAGCGCGCTGACGGAACCTTAGGCGCACGCGCCGCTCGAACACGGCACTCCCTGATGCACGATCAGGGCATTCATTTTGCTATTTGCCAGGAATCCGCCATGCGCTTGTCTCGCAGAATTTTCTCTTTGGTCCTCATTGGTTGCAGTTTGACGGCTGCGGCCGGCATGACCTACGCACAAGGTGCGTCATCGCAACCCCGGGTGAAATTTGCCACCAACCTGGGCGATTTCGTGGTGCAGCTCGAACCGGCCAAAGCCCCCAAAACCGTCGAGAACTTCTTGCAATATGTGCAAGACAAGCACTATGAAGGCACAGTCTTTCACCGCGTCATTGATGGTTTTATGGTCCAAGGTGGAGGCTTTACCGCGGACATGCAGCAAAAGCCGACCCGCGCTCCCATTCCTTTAGAAGCGCGCAACGGTCTGAAAAACGACCGCTACACCATTGCCATGGCCCGCACTGGCAACCCTAACTCTGCGACGTCCCAGTTCTACATCAATGTCGCCAATAACGACATGCTCAATGCGCCTCAACCTGATGGGCATGGCTATGCCGTCTTTGGCAAAGTTGTTGAAGGACAGACTGTCATCGACAAAATCCGCACAGTGCCTACGGGCAACCGTGGTATGCACCAGAATGTCCCCGTTGCGCCCGTCACCATCCTCTCAGCCACTGTGCTGAAGTGATGCTGTTGGGCTTATCGATCCATCTGATTAGAAAGTTTTTCCATGACCAACCCCCAAGTTGAACTGCACGTTACCATCAATGTGGCAGACACTGCCACCCAAGGTGTGATCACGCTGGAGCTGGATTCCAAGAACGCACCCAAGTCCACCGAAAATTTTTTGAACTACGTCAACGCTGAGTTCTACAACGGCACGATTTTTCACCGCGTCATCAAGAATTTCATGATCCAAGGCGGCGGCTTTACGGCCGATATGAAGCAAAAGCCCACCAACGATCCCATCGAAAACGAAGCCAAGAATGGCCTCAAGAACGCCAAGTACACGATCGCCATGGCACGCACCAGCGATCCCCACAGCGCTACTGCGCAGTTCTTCATTAACACCGTGGACAACGACTTCCTGAACCACACTGCGCCTACAGCCCAAGGCTGGGGCTACGCTGTGTTTGGCAAGGTGGTCAAGGGCGAAGACGTGGTGGATGCCATCAAGAAGGTTCGCACTACACGCAAGGGCTTCCACGATGATGTGCCTTTTGACACTGTGGTGATCGACAAGGCCGTAGCACTGTAATCTTCAACTGGGAAATTACCGTTGGACACTGAAAAGCACCCAACGGAAATCCATTCGACCGTATCGCCGATGCACGAGCTCGTAGCTCCTCCGCACTGGCATACGGTCGAATTTATTTCCGACTTGCACTTAGACCCTTCCGAGGCCGCAACTGTGCAGGCTTGGCAGGAGTATTTGCGCACCAGCCGTGCTGATGCCATTTTCATGCTGGGCGATATTTTTGAAGTCTGGGTGGGTGACGACGCTGTGCAAGAGCCTGGCAGTTTTGAAGCTGCTTGTGTGCATGTCCTGCGTGAAGCCAGCCAGCGCCGCCCGATCTATTTCATGGTGGGCAATCGCGACTTTTTGGCAGGCGCTGATTTCCTGTCTGCCAGCGGCCTTGTGGGGTTGCAAGACCCAACGGTGTTAGTGTGGGAGCAGCGCCGCATTGTGCTCAGCCATGGGGATGCTTTGTGCTTGGACGATGTGGAATACCAGCAGTTTCGACGTCTGAGTCGTTCCGCAGCATGGCAGCAGCAGCTATTGAGCCAACCACTCGCCGTGCGCCGCGCTATCGGCAAGTCGGCCCGCTCTGAAAGCGAACAGCGCAAACAATCGACCGTCACTTATGCCGATGCAGATCCTGGCATGACTGCGCAATGGCTGCAGCAAGCCCATGCACAGTTGCTTATTCATGGGCACACCCACCGCCCTGCCGATCATGATTTGTCCAATGGGGCTACACGTATTGTGCTCAGCGATTGGCACCTTGACGCAGCAGCGGCGCGCGCTGAAGTTCTTCGTATGACACCGCAGGGCTGGGAACGCCATCGCTGGCCATTCACGGCCTAGGTCTTGGCATGTGGCATTGGATGCGCGCGCAATGGCAGAGGTGGCAAAGCCCTCGGACACCCCCTGCGATATCTGAGGCTCTATGGGCTGAGCTCTTGCATGACTATCCATTTTTGCGTCATTTGCACAACCAGGAAATGCAGCGTTTGCGGAGCTTGTGCAGCTTTTTCCTCCAAGACAAACAGTTCACTGGGGTGGATGGACTACTCATCACCGACCGCATGGCTCTCGCTATCGCCGCACAGGCGTGCGTGCTGTTGCTGCCTTGGGGACCAGAGCGTCAAGCGCTGCGTTGGTATGGTGACTTTGTGGGGATCGTGGTCTACCCCAGCGATATTTTGGCTCGCCGAGAATGGCAGGACGATGCTGGCGTGGTGCACAGCGGCACTGAGGAGATCATGGGTGAAGCAATGGAGCAAGGCCCCGTTGTTTTGAGCTGGCCTGCAGCGCAAGCTGCTACAGGCGGGCAAGCAGCGATCAGCGTCGTCATCCATGAATTTGCGCACAAGTTGGACATGGCACAAAGTGCTGCCGATGGCTGCCCGCCCTTACCCACGGGATTTATGGGCTGCTCCTCAGCGCAGCACGCCAAACAGCTTTGGCACAGCACTTGGACTTGTGCTTATGCGCAATTTTGCGATGCGCTGGTAGCCCATGAGCGCTTCGGGCAGCCTGCCCCGTTGCTAGATCCTTATGCAGCAACCCATCCTGCTGAATTTTTTGCTGTGGCATGCGAGACATTTTGGCTGGCTCCCAGTCACTTTCAGCAAGCCTATCCGACGCTTTTTCCCTTGCTAAACAGCTTGTTCAGGCTGCCGCTTGCTCGCTAGGCAAAAAAAAGCACCCGAAGGTGCGTATCTGTCGATTAAGCTGCTGACGCCCGGGAGCCACCCACTTGCGTACTGCGCCACTGTTGGTCCATGTAATTTTTGTGCTGCTTGAGCTCCAGGTGTGGCGCCTCACGCTGCAATATGGCGTAGACCTGCTCTTTGATGG
>JBJEZV010000193.1:40512-45850 GCA_051887595.1 Comamonas sp. | reverse complement strand
GCGCGCATTGAACGCTTTCTCAATGATTTGCCGCTGGGGCTGGAACGCGATGATCTGCGCATCATCCATGCCGCTTGGCATGCGCCCGATGTCGCCAAGGCCCGCGCCATGCCCCTGGGCAGCGCGCGCAGTGCTTACGACCATTGGGAGGCAGAAGCCGCCCGCCTGGCCCACGAACGCAGCATTGCCGATCGCATGCGCCAAGAAAAAGCCATCTGGCCGCACAGCCTTGAAGATGGCCAGCGTTGCCCGCCTTTTTTGCAAGCGCACTGCGACAACGAACTCAACAAAGCACTGGTCAACCCGCTAAAAGTGCTCACCTGCGGTCTGGAATGTAGAAGCCACACGCCCTTCTTCGCAGGCAATAAATGGCGCTTTGTGCAGCGCATGCCCTGGTGGGACGACTACGAAGACAGCATTCCCGTGGTCATTGGTCATTACTGGCGCTCGACCTTGGCCTCGCAACACACGCATGAAGGACTGTTTGGCAACATCGCGCCCTGGGCTTGGCACGGCGCCAAAGGCAATGTGTTTTGCGTGGACTACTCCGTGGGCGCGCGCGCCCAAGCCAAAACCTTTGGACGCCCTTGTGCACACATGAAGCTCGCCGCGCTGCGCTGGCCCGAGCGTATTTTGGTTCTGGATGACGGCAGCTGCCATGCCACCACAGGTTTCTTGCAGACTGCCGCCGCTCGCTGACAGCACTACAGACGCAAAAAAAGCCACCTCATGGGCTGAGGTGGCTTCTCAAGAACAAGCGTCAGGCAAGGTAATCACCTGATTCAGCGCGCATTCTAGCGGAAAAACCTCAAATTTCAGAAATTTCTGAAATTTGAGGTTTTGCAAGTTTTTTGCGCTTGCGGCCCACGGCAGACTGGTGTGTAGGCACCACCCTGGCAGCTCTACAACTTGGCTTGACATGGCGAAGTGCTATTGCACCGTCCGCTGTCTCGGTGCAGATCGCACCGCCCTTGCACCCCTGCCCATCGACATGCACGATGAGCAAATATTCCACATTCCACCCAGCCATCCTTGCGCACGACGTCAAAACTACGATATGCATCGTTTGGCTTTTGGATTTATCCGCGAATATCCAATTCTTTATTCAAAAACCAATAGTTAATAAAACATTAAGAAACAATATTGCTTGCGCATTAAAACCCTTTGCACCTGATTGCGCATGTAAATTTTTACCGCAAGACCCATAAAAGGCGTATGTTGTGGTGGAGGGACCCACTCACTATTTACGAGGTGCCATATGTCCACTGTTCACAAAATCATTGCCCGTATCAAGGCTTGCTGCCATTGGAGAACCACCATGGCGACCGAGCCGCCGCCGTCACAGCCTGACAAGGCGCCCAGTGAAAAGGACCAAAACAATGACCAACAGCAGCAATATGCGCCCAGAAAACGCACGCCATTGAGTCAGCTGCAAATGGAATATTAATTGTCGCCTTTCTCTAAAACCCAGTATTCGATGGACTTACATATTCTGACAACGCAGGTATATCAAACCAACGATATTGAAAGCGTGGAAGCCATTTTGAATTCCACACATTTAGGAGCTACGTTATGACACAGTCCAATCAGCAAGGCCAAAATAACCCCAGCCAAAAGCCTGGGCAAGCCGAGCAATCGGCCCCCAATAAGCAGCAACCTGGTCAGTCTTCGGATAAGAAGCAACAGGACACCTCCAAGCAGCAAAAATAAATGGCTGCTTCAGGCAGGATCTGCTTGAAACACTTGATTCAGTCTTTGCCCGCTTGATGCGGGTTTTTTATTGCCTGTGGTGGCCCCCATGTGCGGCACGTAGGACACGACACTTGCCCCGCTGGTGCAGGCGTGAAGCAGCAACTTCTACAATGCACATTTGCTTGCACGCCCCCATGCGGGCGTGTTCACTTGACCCAAGACCACTCGCATGCAATTTGCCACCTGGAACATCAACTCTCTGAATGTACGTCTGCCCCAGTTGCTGGACTGGCTGCAGGCCAACCCTGTCGATGCGATTGGGCTGCAGGAGCTCAAACTCACAGACGACAAGTTCCCTTTCATGGAGCTCGAAGCTGCGGGCTACCATGCGGTGTGCCACGGTCAAAAGACTTACAACGGCGTGGCCATTCTGAGTCGCCATCCGTTGCGCGATGTGGTGCGCAATATTCCAGGTCATGGCGATGAGCAAGCCCGCGTCATCGCCGCCACGTTGGACACCCCGGCTGGTGAAGTGCGCTTGATCAACTGCTACTTTGTGAATGGCCAGGCCCCTGATTCGGACAAGTTTGTCTACAAGCTGGGTTGGCTGTCGGCCCTGCACGATTTCGTTCAAGCCGAGCTGGCCCAGCACCCGCAATTGATGTTGGTGGGTGACTTCAACGTAGCGCCTGAAGACCGCGATTCCTTCGACCCTGAAGGTCTGCGTGGCACGATTCACCACACCCCGGAAGAACGCGCGCATTTCCAGAGCCTGCTGGATCTGGGACTCACCGACGCCTTCCGCATGTTTGAGCAACCCGAGAAAAGCTTTTCCTGGTGGGATTACCGCATGCTGGGTTTTCAGAAAAACCGCGGCCTGCGCATTGACCACATCTTGGTCAGCGACGCGCTGAAGGCCAAAACCACGGCTTGCACTGTTGACCGCGCCCCGCGCAAAAACAAGCAACCCAGTGACCACGCACCCGTGGTCGTTACGCTGGGATAAGTCCAGCCTCCCGAGCCGCTTTTCAGCGGCTTTTTTGCGCCCTTGCGCTGCACCCTGCTGAGTTTTCGCCGTCCGTGTCTGCCCTCTCTTTTCTTCGCAATGCCGCCCTGCGCCAGCCTGGCTTTGTGCCGTTTTTAAGCGCACGCATGCTGGGCGCATTGGCCCAGCAAATGCAGGCCGTGATCGTTGCTTGGCAGGTCTACGACATCACGCGCGACCCCATGGCATTGGCCTATGTCGGACTGGCGCAGTTTCTGCCCATGCTGCTGTTGCTCATTCCTGCGGGCGATTGGGCAGACCGCGTCAGCCGCAAAGCGCTGCTGGCAGGCAGTTGGTCCGTGGCCGCCTTGTGCTCGGCCCTGCTGCTGTGGCTGAGCACTTTGGGCGCTGAAGGCGTCGCTGGCATCTACGCGGTGCTCGTGCTGTTCGGTTGCAGCCGCGCTTTCACGGGGCCTGCCATGCAAAGCCTGCTGCCCCAGATCGTGCCGCGTGAGCATCTGGCCCAGGCCTTGGCGACCAACAGTATGCTGATGCGATCCGCCGCTATCGGAGCACCTGTATTAGGTGGCTTGCTGTATGGCGTGGGCGGCGGCGCTTTGACCTATGGCGTATGTGCCGTGGCCTTGGTGCTGGGGGTGCTACTGCTGTGGCGTGTGCCCGTGCGTTATGCAGCGCAGCGCGAAGCACTGCAAGGCTCGATGTGGCAGCGTGCCATTGAAGGCTTTGGTTTTATTCGCAGTCGGCCCATTGTGCTGGGCACAATTTCGCTGGATTTGTTTGCCGTATTACTGGGCGGCGTGGTGGCCTTGCTGCCGGTCTATGCCAAAGAAATTTTGCACACAGGGCCTGAAGGCTTGGGCTTGCTGCGCTCGTCCATGGCAATAGGTGAAGTGTTGATGGGCCTGTGGCTCAGTGCGCGGCCTGTGCAACGCCATGTCGGCAAGATCATGTTTGCTGCCGTGGCGATATTTGGTGTGGCCAATTTGGTGTTTGCACTGTCGCATTGGTTTTGGCTGTCCATGGCCATGCTGGCGTTGGCAGGTGCGGCGGACATGGTCAGTGTCTACATTCGGTCTGCGCTGGTGCAGTTTTCCACCCCAGACCGTTTACGTGGCCGCGTCAATGCGGTGAACATGTTGTTTGTCAGCTCCAGCAACGAGTTAGGCGAATTCCGCGCGGGCGCGATGGCCGCTGTGCTAGGTGCCGTCCCTGCCGCGATTGCCGGCAGCGTGTGTACGCTGGGTGTGGTGGCCGCTTGGATGGTCTGGTTCAAGCCTTTGCGCGACGTGGACCGGCTCGAAGATGCTGCACACGGTGACGACAGCACTGCGCGGCAGTGAGCCAAATGTACAAAACGCGGGTATAAAAAGTGCAGCATCACCGTAATTGCGGTGATGAAAAATTGTGAAACCTATCGAACAACAAGGTGCTTTATTGAGAGGGTGTGATTGCGGTATGCGAAGTGTGTATGTGCGTTGGTCTGCAGGGCTCTTGCTGGGTTGCCTGTCAGGATGTGGAGATTTTGTAGAACGTCTGGGTGGCTATCCCAAAGAAGACACCGTCATCAATCTGGAAACGGCAACGCCCAACCAAATTGCAGACGCTTTGATTCAGCTGGCCTCGATTTCAACGCTGGGCGATGACTGGGAGTTTGTTGATCCAGACGACCCTTGCACGGTGCAAATCCTGAGCCAGTCTGATGAGAACAACTACACCTTGGACCTGCGCGGCGCCCGCTTTCGCCTGCAGCGCGATGCGTCAAGCCAGCGTTACTACGCCACCATGCGCCACGGTGATCGCGAGATATTGGATACACACCAACGGCCATTGCGACTGTTTGAAGCTGAGACCTACCACGCCGTATTTTTTGCTGAAGGCTATTTGCAGGCCTTGGCCAGGCAATGTGCGCGTGCACAGCCTGTGTCTGTGCATGCCGAGGCAGGTGCCGCCTCATGAAGCTTGCACATGGCCTAAAGAAAAACCGCAGCCCAAAGCTGCGGTTTTTTTATGGGCTGTCTGCGCTTACAGCGCCTCTTTGCGCAGTTGCTCGGGGCTCTTCGGGGAGAGCCAACCGGGAGCCACATCAAACACGGTCTTGGCACCGGTCATGCCCCATTGCTGCATGCGGTGCACGGCACGGGCATACGCCACCAGCACGCTGGAGGTGAACTCAGGGTTGCTGTCGAGTTGCAAACGGTACTCGATGACCTGCTTGTTGGTCGCCGACGTATTGCCACTGCGGATCACAAAGCCGCCATGGGGCATGGCGCTGTGGTTGGCACGCAGCTCTTGGGCGCTGATGAAGTTGACGGTGGTGTCGTACTCATCAAAGTAGTGCGGCATGGTCACGATGGCCTGGCGCACCGCTTCTGCGTCTGCGCCTTCGGCCAGCACCACATAGCAGTGGCGCTCGTGCTTTTGGCGGGTCGTCAGTTGTGGGCGGGTGCCGCTGCGTACGGCTTCGACGGCGGCTTCCACGGGGATGGTGTACTGCACACCACCGGCCACACCCGGAATGCGACGAATCGCATCCGAGTGGCCTTGGCTCAAGCCCTTGCCCCAGAAGGTGTAAGTGGCGCCATCGGGCAGCAAGGCTTCACCCATGATGCGGTTGATGGAGAACATGCCGGGGTCCCAGCC
>JBJEZV010000193.1:38423-40412 GCA_051887595.1 Comamonas sp. | reverse complement strand
GTGTAAATGCCAGCGACCACCATGTCGGGGTTCTTGGCCACAGCGTTTTCTACACCGCGGCCCAAATTGCCATAACCCACCACACCGATGCGGATGGGATTTGCGATCTTGTCCATTTCAGAGACTTCCTTTCACATCACCAATCATGGCCACAGGCACAGCGCCTGCCGCCGGTTTATTGCTTGCCTAAATGCCCGTTACACCGCTGCGCGGACCGAACGGCGCATCTGCCACACACCTTCCAACGCGAGCAACACCACCGCAGCACCAATCAGCGCGTACATGGGTTCTTGCCCAGGCTGGATGCGCTCGCCCATCCACAAGGCAGCCACCACCAACAGCAGCGGCTCTACATATGACAGCAAGCCAAACAGCCCCAGCGGCAGCAGCCGACTGGCCGACATATACAGCGCCAACGCCAATGCGCTGACCACGCCCAGCAAAGGCACCAGCCAATGCAAAGCTGCGGTTTCTTGGATAGCCTGCCAGCCCGTGCTGCCGCTGGAGCTGTCCAACACCGCAAACCAGGCACACACCGGCAGCATCAACACCACATCCAGCCAGTGCCCGGCCAAGGTATTGGTCTTGAGCACACGCCGCAGCACAAAGTAAGCGGGATAGCCCAGCAGCACCACCCAGGTGGACCACGCCATGCCACCTGCACGCCACAGCTCCCACGCCATGCCGCAAGCAGCCAGCACCGTGGCGCCGAGCTGAAAAGCGCTCAAACGCTCACCAAACACCATCCGCCCTGCCAACACCAGCGCCAAGGGCAACAAAAAATAGCCTAGCGACACAGGCAGTGCATGGCCATGCAGCGGCGCCCACATGAACAGCCACAGCTGCACACCTGCCAGCAGCGACGACAACAGCAGCAACACGCCAAATGACCAGCGCTGGGCCACCCGCTGCAGCATCTGCCCGACTACGGCCGCTTGGCCGCTGTAGCACAGCCAGGCCGTGGTAAACGGAATCGTCACCAACATGCGCCAGCCGAAAATCTGTTCACCCGTTAACGGTTGCAGCAAGGGCGCCAGGTAGTAAATGCCACCAAATATGCAAGAGGCCACCACAGAGGCCATCACGCCTTGAAACATTCCTACCCCAACTTTCTCTTGCTATTGTGCGGGCGCCTCCACGGGAAAGCGCCAAAAAGGTGCAAAAACTGCACCAAACCTGTGATTTTCTCGAATTTCAATGCGTCGGGTGCACATATTTGGCGACGCAGGCACTGCAAGCTTGCGGCACCACTACACTTGCCCGCTTTGCGCCCTTGCCTTGCACCATGACTGAGCTTCCTGAACGCCCCTGCTACACCCATCCGCTGGAAATCCTGTGGCAAGACGACGACATGGTGGTGGTCTACAAACCTGCGGGTTGGTTAGTGCACCGCACGGCCATTGCGCGCCACGAAACGCGCTTTGTGCTGCAAACCCTGCGCGACCAGATTGGTCAGCACGTGTGGCCCGTGCACCGGCTGGACCAGGGCACTTGCGGCGTGCTGGTGTTTGCGCTGAACAAGGAAAGCTGCCAAAAGCTTGCGGCCTGCTTTATGGAGCACACGGCCCGCAAGCATTACCTGGCACTTGCGCGTGGCTGGTTGCCGGATGAAGTGGAGGTGGACTACGCCTTGCAGCCCGACGATGCCCCTGAAGACGCGCCCGCCCAGCCGGCCCAAACCACCTTGCGCTGCTTGGCGCACCTGGAGTGGCCCGAAGCCTATGACGCGCGCCATGCCAGCACGCGCATCTCGCTGGTGGAAGCCTTGCCCACCACGGGTCGACGCCACCAGATTCGCCGCCACCTCAAGCACGAATCCCACCCCATCATTGGCGATGCCACGCATGGCAAGGGGCCGCTGAACCGCTGGTGGGCCGAGCGCATTGGCCTGCATCGCTTGTGGCTGCATGCGCATGCGCTGGACATTGCCCATCCGCGCACGGGCGAAATCTTGCATGTGTGCGCCGATTGGCGCGCGCTGGGACATGT
>JBJEZV010000193.1:35681-38323 GCA_051887595.1 Comamonas sp. | reverse complement strand
ATCAGGCTTTCTTGGGCTTGATCCACTTGCCTTCTTCGTCAAACTCCAGCAGCGGCGCAGGCACGAAGTTGTAGCTGGCGCTGGGATCGGCCTTGAGCTCGCCCGAGAGCAAATCCAGCAAACGCTCGTTGTCCATCTTGAAGCCGCAGGCCTGGGCATGGCCGCCCCCGCCAAAGCTTTCTGCCAGCGGAATGCAATTGAATTCAGAGCGTGAGCGCAACCCCACTTTCACGCCCTTGGTGCCTGCATGCCACATCAACGCAAAACTGCCACTTTGGCGCGAGAGGATATCGCCCACCTGGCTGTGAAAAACGCCAGGGCTGTTGACCATCAAGCCCTGAAAGCCGTTGAAAGTCAGCACCTGCGCGCCGCTGGCAATGTCTTCACACAGGCTTTGGAATTTCTCGTCCATGGCACCACCGCGCGCCATAAAGGCGGCTTCTTGCTCGGGCGTGAAAGCCGCAATCTCGGCCCAGCGCTCGAAGGTGCGCGGCTCCATGTCCAGCGCTGCCAAAAACGGCGCGCTCTCGGCAAACTCCCACTTCCAGATGTCGCGGTCTTCGATGTATTTGATCAAGCCGGGCACCGGTTTTTCGGGATGGAAAAACTCCCACGCCAACTTGGCACCAGACTTGTTCATGTCAAAGTGCACCACGCCGCAGTTGCACTGGTAGCCCGTGAGCTTTTCAGCTGCGCTCTTGTGGTGATCCAGCACCACTAGCTTGCTGACCTTGGCTTCAATGGCTGCCATCAACTCGGGGCCAAACGCAAAGTCCACCACGTACACGGCACGGCCTTCGAGGTCGCCCAGATCTTCCACGGTCTGGATTTCGCCATGGTCCAAGCCCCGAAATTCGGCGCTTTCACCATAAAACAGCCAGGCACTCAGGGCTGCGCCATAACCGTCTGAGCAACGTCGACCGTGATAGAGGATCAGGGGACGCACATCGTCCAGCGAAGGCTGAACCAGCAATTGCAAAGGGAGAATGGTTTTTTTCATCGTGCCGCCATTGTCGCTGTGCGCTGGCAAAACCGCACAGCGTAGGCCCAAGACGACAGCCGCTCGCGCACCTGCATCGACATCACCCTATCGCTAGCGCGCGCACCATGGAGCCAGTTGTGGACAAGGAACGCGCATGAACGACTGGTGGCAACAAGTAGCAACGACCGCAATCGCGGAGTTTTCAGATATTCCCGATCCGGCACAGGCCACGCGCATCGTCATGCGGCTGACGCTGGCCGCCTTGCTCGGTGGCCTGCTGGGCTGGGAACGTGAAGCCACAGGCAAGGCTGCTGGCGTGCGCACGCACATGCTGGTGTGCATGGGCTCGGCCATGTTTGTGATGATTGCACTGCAAACCGGCGCACAAGCCAACGAAGCCAGCCGCGTCATGCAAGGTGTGATTGCCGGCATTGGCTTTTTGGGTGCCGGCACCATCCTCAAAGACAGCACGCAAGAGCACCAACCTCCGCAAGTTCGAGGCCTCACAACGGCAGCCGGTATCTGGCTGACCGCCGCCATTGGCGTTGCTGCGGGTTTAGGTGAAGAAGCCACGGCCTTGCTCAGCGCCTTGCTGGCCTTTGGCATCTTGCGCATCGTGCCTTTTTTGCTCAACAAAACCACGCTACCCAGCGCCAAATCCGATGACCGCCCGCACGATTCGCAGCAGCCATGATGCGGGTTTGGAATGAAACAATTTCGCTAACTCATGGCCTGCAAAGCGCTGCAACGAACAAAAACCATTTGCATATCAAAAGCTTGCAAGATGCCCGGCCAGCATACCGGCTCACCTACACACAGTTGATTACATTCCGGCACCAGAGACAGCTTAAGCCGCGCCACCCATAATGGGCTTATCACTGTTTCAGTGACTGGCTTTGCCTGTGCATAGCCAGCCACCAAGTCTGATGAACCACGTCAACGACATCTCGCCCTATCTGGGACAACTGCTGAGCTTTCGGCATGACCTGCATGCCAACCCTGAACTGCGCTACGAAGAACATCGCACGGCCGATAAAGTGGCGGCCTACCTCCAAGCTCTGGGCATTTCCATCCACCGCGGTCTGGGCAAAACCGGCATCGTCGGCACCATCCACGGCGAAGGTTTCTCGGCCGACAAGCCCGGCCGCACGGTCGGTATCCGCGCCGACATGGACGCCCTGCCAGTCGCCGAAACCACTGGTGCACCGTATGCCAGTTGCGTGCCCGGCAAAATGCACGCCTGCGGCCACGATGGCCACACCACCATGCTGCTCGGCGCGGCCACTTTGCTGGCGAAAAACCGCAATTTCAACGGCACGGTGCACCTGATTTTCCAACCCGCCGAAGAAGGTGGTGCGGGCGCCAAGGCCATGATGGACGACGGCCTGTTCAAGCTGTTTCCATGCGATGCCGTCTTTGCGCTGCACAACTGGCCTTCGCTGCCCCAGGGCCAGATGGCGGTGCGCGTCGGCCCCATCATGGCGTCGACCATGCGCTTTGAGATCCGCGTCAAGGGCAAGGGCGGCCATGCCGCCATGCCGCACAAAACGCTGGACCCGATTCCTGTGGCCTGCGCCATCGTTAGCCAATTGCAGACGCTGGTCTCGCGCGGCGTCGACCCGCTGGACAGCGCCGTCCTGACCATTGGCAAGATTGCTGG
>JBJEZV010000193.1:0-35581 GCA_051887595.1 Comamonas sp. | reverse complement strand
CCCGTCTCCACCCCTTCAGCGACGACCCGCAAATTACGGCTTTTTGCCACCATCAGCAGCGCCTTGACCAAGGCGGCACTCGGTGTTTCCGGCTCCAAGTTGCGGATAAAGGACTGGTCCATCTTGATTTCCTGCACGGGCAGCTTGGTCAGGTACGACAGCGAGGAGTAGCCGGTCCCAAAGTCGTCAATGGCAAATTCCACTCCCAAAGCTTGCAAGGCCACCATTTTCTGAATCGAAGTCTCGACTTCTTCCACCAAGAGGCTTTCCGTGACCTCCAGCGTCAAGCGCTTGGAATCAATTTTTGATCGACGCAGCAGGGCCGTAATCTTCGGCACAAAATCTGGCGCCTGCAGTTGCAGCGCGCTGACGTTGACCGAAACGCTATAGCCAGCGTCGCGCACCAAAGGATGGGCCAGCAACTCACATGCTTGCTGCAGCACCCATTCGCCAATCGCAATAATGAGTCCACTCTCTTCGGCCACGGGGATAAATTCGCCCGGTGAGATCAAACCTTCCTGGGGATGCTGCCAGCGCACCAGTGCTTCCAGCCCTGCGACACGTCCATGGCGATCGACTTGCGGCTGCAAAAACAACCGCAGCTGACGATGGGCCAAAGCCAGATGCAAACCTTGCTCCAGTTGCATATGGCGCTGTGCATGCTCTGCCAGAGCTTCGGAGTAGGAATGGATCATTCCCGTGCCCTTGCTCTTCGCTTGATTCAAGGCGACTGAGCAGCGCCGCAGGATGTGCTCTGGGGCATCGCGGTCCAACCCCGGTTCCACAAACGGAAACACCGTAAATCCAATTCCACAGCTGATCGGCACCCGCTCGACGCCGATATGGTGCACTTCAATCGCCTGCAGTTCTTTTTGCAAATGCTGCGCAAGCGCATATGCCTGCATACGGGATGAATGACGCCCTTTGCCCACGTTTTCCACCACGATCGCAAACTGATCCGCCGTGCTACGCGCCACAAAAGCCGTCTCAGCCACAGCATTGCGCAAACGCAATGCCAAAGCTTGCAAGAGCTTGTCCGACCACACGGTCCCGCGCGCATCGTTAAAGCGCTTAAAGCGGTCTAAATCCACCAGCAAAATGGCATGCCAGTAGATCTGTGAATACCCCATGCTCAAGGGCACATGGCTTTGTTGCAGCAGACGTTCCAGCCGCCTAAACAAAGCGTAGCGATTGGGCAACTGGGTAAGTGCATCAAAATTTTGCAGCTGAACAATGCGCTCTTCGGCCTGCACCCGATGAGACAGGTCTTGTTTGATCTCCACCAAGTAGCGCAATGTGCCATCGGCATCGTGTATGGGCGCAATGGTGATGCTCTCGGTCAAAGGGCGATTGGCTTTATCGGAATTGCGCAGCACCCCATGCCACACCTCACCAACTTCCACTTGGGTACGCATAGCCAAGCGCGTAGCCTCATCCATGCCTGTCAAAGAAACTTCCAAGGAAGATCGGCCCAGTACCTCTGACAGCTCGTAGCCTGACTGGCGTAAGAATGCAGGATTGGCATACACCAGATACCCCTGCAAATTCACCACAGCCAAGCTGTAAGGTGCCTCCTCCACCACGCCATTGAGCAAGCGCAGCTTTTGCTGCTGCTCTTCCAACTCTTTCACCGATGTCTCAATTTTGTGGATATGGCGCTCGTAAGCACGCCGCGCGATCACCGTGACCGCGCCCAAAAACAGGCACGTGACCATCATGGGGAACAATCGCCCCCAGGTGAACGTCCCCTGAAGCACCAACATGACCAGCAATGCCTGCGCCAGCACAGTAACCACCAGCGTCCCAACCCAGCCCAGTGCCCAGCCCGCAAACAGGGTGAGCACGGCAATATTCATCAGACTGGAGACAATGTAGACACCCCGGTCATAGGCGACATAAGCGGTCCCTAGGCCGATGAACAGCATCAGGCCAATTGCTGCACTGCGCCAGTGCCCACGCATGCCCACCCACACAGCCACCCAGGCGAAGGGCCCTGCCAAAACATGCAATGCAAACAGTGGCGTCTGTGTTTCGCCTCGCAGTAGCAAAGCTGCTGCAACACTCCAGCCCAAAGTCCAAAGCCATGCGCTGACCAGCAACACCGAGGCACGTACGGCGCTCTGGTGGCGGTCTTGGACATTCGATAGAAACGAAAAAGGCATGCGGGTCAGCGTTCAAATTCGCTGCTCAGCATGCCCCAATGCGCTTACGTGCCACGTAGGCAGAGCGCGCAACTACCAGCGCTTAACGCCCTTTTTCTTGGCAGCCGCAATGGCTTCCTTGCGGGCCGTGCGCTCAGCATCGGCCACCGCTGCAGCCGCTGCCCACTGCTCGAACTCCTCGGGCGTTTCCAGCGTGATGCGGCCCAGCACATGTGTGCGGTAGTCGGTAATCACAATCTCCGCCGCTTTTTGCGTGTTCACGCGCCCGCCACTCATTACACAGCCGCGTTTGCGGCCAATGACTTCGAGCAACTCATCGTCGTGCAGGGATTGGATGTCCTGCACGCTCAGGCCCAGCTTGAAGCGGTCATTGAGCTGCGCGGGGTAGTGTTTTTGCAGGATCAGCAGCAGCTCCAGCGCCACCAATTCTTCGTCATAGGCATTGCGCCCCACCGAACCCGAAGCTGCCAGGTTATAGCCACTTTGCTCGATCGAAATACGCGGCCACAGCATGCCGGGCGTATCCCACAGATAGAAATCATCGTCCAAGACAATGCGCTGCTCGTCCTTGGTCACACCCGCCTCGTCGGCGGCTTTGGCCTGCTTTTTGCCGGTCATGGTATTGATCAAGGTGGATTTACCCACATTGGGTACCCCGCAAATCATCACGCGCATGGGCTTGGCCATACCGCCCCGGTTGGGTGCCAGCTGCCGGCAGGTTTCTACCAAACGGCGCGCGGGTGCAATTTCTTGCGCATCCATTGCAATGGCGCGCGTATCGGGCTGGGCGTTGTACCAGTCCAGCCATTGCTGGGTCTTTGCAGGGTCTGCCACGTCTTGCTTGTTGAGCAGCTTCATGCGCGGCTTGTGGCCCGTGAGCTCTTGCAGCAAGGGATTGAAGCTGGAGCCGGGAATGCGCGCATCCAGCACTTCAATGACCACGTCAATGTCTTTGACGCGCTCTTCGATGAGCTTGCGCGTGAGATGCATGTGACCGGGGAACCATTGGATTGCCATGGACGTCTTTCTTATTTTGAAGTGGAGCTTGGGGCCGCAAGGATAATCGCAAGCTGTCAACTCGTCACAGCCCTATCGCCATGCCCTCGCAACACCCCAAACCTTCTCGCCACCCTTTGAACAATGACATGCTGGTTCGCGGTGTGATTTTGATCCTCATCGGCTTGGTGCTTTTAATCGCCCCTCACTTTATGTCGGCCAGCCCCACACGCGAATTGTTCCAGCATGCGCAAATCCCGGCCTGGTTTGCCTTGGTGTTAGGCCTGGCTTTTGCTGGCCAGTACGCGTTGCGTCGTCACAAGGAGCAACGCGAGGCTGACCAACGCGACCGTTAAGCCAGCAGCATCGACGTGCGCTGGGGCGCTTCCTGCAGCTGAAACACCTGCACTTGCTGCGCCAAGGCGTCGGCTTGTGCATGCAAGTTGGCAGCAGCTAGGCTGCTGTCCCTGACCAGATGCTGGTTGTCTTGCGTCATACCATTGAGCAGTTGCACGGTTTGGTAGAGCTGCTGCATGCCCTGGCTTTGCGCCTGCGCTTGGGCAGTGATGTTGCCCACCAGCTCGCGCACCTGCTGCGCATCACCCACGACGGTGTGCATGCGCGCCTGGGCGTGCTGTGCCAAGCCCACGCCGGCTTCCACCTGCTCCAACGATGTGTGAATCAAGGATTTGATTTCTTTGGCCGCTTGCGCACTGCGCAGTGCCAATGCACGCACCTCTTGGGCCACCACGGCAAATCCACGCCCTTGCTCACCCGCCCGCGCGGCCTCGACGGAGGCATTCAGCGCCAAGATATTGGTCTGAAATGCAATGCCATCAATCACGGCTGTGATGGTGGCAATGTGCGCACTGTGCTTGCGCAAGCCCTCCATGCTTTGCATCAAATGCTCCACGGCATCACCACCATGCTGCGCCGATTGGACCGCACTACCGGCCAGTGTGTGGGCCTGCGAAGCATCGCCCACTGCCGCTTGTAGCTGCTGGTTGATCTGTTCAATGCTGGCCACAGCGGTTTGCAGTTGCGCGTCGGTTTGCTGGGTGCGTTGCGCCAGCTGGGCATTACCATTGGCGACGGTGCTGGCGGTCTCGCTGACACTGCCCACGCCTGCGCGCACCTGCATCACCACACTGTGCAGCTGTGCGCGCATGGTGGTAAATGCACGCAGCAAACTGCCCACCTCGTCGTGACGCTGCACCATGGCCTGCGCACGCAAATCGCCCTGCGCAATCGCCTGGGCTAAAGTCACCGCCTGCGCCAGTGGCTGGGTAATGGAACGCGTCACGCGCACCGACATCCCCACCCCGATGACCAGCAAGGCGCCATACACCACAAGGGCCAGCATTTGGGCACGTGCCCGTGCAGCTTCGGCGCGCTGCAACACTTCCAAGCGCTGAGCTTGCAAGGTTTGCAACCATGCGCTTTGGCTGGCGAGCAATTGTTGGGCGGCCGGTTCGAGCTGGTTGTTGACCAAGGATTCCGCCTCCCAGGCCATGCCCAAATCACGCGCGCGAAACGCGGCGGCGTAGTTGTCCATCAGCGCAGCGGTTTCTTGCGCCAGTTGCTGTGACCAGGGCTCGGGCATATCAATGGCCTGCTGCAATTGCTGCGCCTTGGCCAAATAGTGGCGCGCCTTGGCGGCAAAGCTGGCAATGACGCTTTCTTCAGAAGCCAAGACACTGGCCAGCCCGGTTTCAACGCCGGTTTGCGTCAACGCCTGCCACTGCTGCACCTGCTGGGTGTGGCGGTCTTGCGCTTGCACCTGCTGCGCAGCTTCACGTTCGACATGTTGCAAGGCGGCCACCATGGCCACGGCCACGAGCGCGCCACACATCAGCAGCACGCCAAACACCATTCCGATCTTGGTGCCGACCGCGCAGTTGCCCAGCCATGCACGGCGCGCAAGGCGAGCTTGCCCACCATACCCCTCCAATGCCTTGCTGGACTGCCCCGCTATTTGTGGTCTTTTGGCCTCTTCCCCTGCATGCGTCATACACAATCCAACAGTCAACACTGCAGGAAATTTAGGTTTGCGCCATGACAACGGCGTGACAGGCTGATGACGGTTTCATGTCTGTCAGCTACGGGTCAAAATAGTTTTTTGGATACATAAAAAAGAGCTACTTGCCTTTGTATAGCAAGCATTTGCGATAGATAACTATCGCAAACGCAATACCTACAAAGGCAAGCAGCTCTTAATTTCTTTGAAAACGACCTGTGATGCGCTCAACTGCCCAACGATGCGGGGTCCATATAGCGCTGTCGCCACGCCTCAAAGCTGCCAGTGTCTGCAGCCTCAATCGCTTTTTGCTGCGCTACAGAATCTGCAGCCATGGCTTCAAACTGCGCTTGCTGCTCTGACGTCCAGGGTAAGTTCAGCAAGTGCTCGCGCGTCCACATTGACTGGGTCAAGCCAAACTGCGCAAAGCTGTTGCCGTGCAGACGCTGCATCTGCTCCAACACGCGGGCCGAAGGTGTAGATGCAGGCTGGGCCAGACGCTGGCGTGCCTGGGCCACGGCCTGTTGGTGGGCCTGACCACCCATGCGCGCATCCATGCCCTGCGCCACCGTGGCGCAAGCGTCCAAAATCTCTTGCGCCCATTGCGTCAAAGCCACTTGCTGGCCTCCGCGCAGCAACTGCAAACCGGGCTCGCGCCCGCGCTCGGCCACAGCGTGCTGGTTGTGCTTGAGCTCAATGATTTCCTCGGGCGTATCGTCAGGGCTGTCGCTGAGCAAGCAATACATCAAAAACACATCCAGCATGCGCATGGTGTCGGTGTTGATGCCCAGCGGCTCAAACGGGTCCAAGTCCATCAGGCGCACTTCGACGTATTCCACACCACGCTCGCGCAGTGCATGCAGCGGACGCTCGCCACTGCGCGTGGTGCGTTTGGGGCGAATGGTGCCGTAGAACTCATTTTCGATTTGCAGCAAGCTCGTGCCTAGCTGGTTGTAGTCGCCGCCGGGATTGGTGATGCCCAGCTGCTCATACGCGGGGTATGGCTGGGTCAGCGCCTGGTGCAAGGAATTGGCATAGCCTTGCAGGCCGTTATAGCTGACATGGATGGAGGCCTGGGCATCGCTTTGGTAGCCCAGTCGGCCCATGCGCAGCGAAGTGGCATGCGGCAAATACAGCGCCTTGCGTGCCTCGTCCATGGGTTGCAAACGGTGGTCGCGCCCTTCCACAAAGCAAGGGCTCAGCGCAGGCGATGCGCCAAACAAATACAGCAGCACAAAGGCATGGCGGCGGAAGTTGCGGATCAGCGCAAAGTACTCTTCGCTGCTCACGCCAGGCATGGACCAGTTGTAGTGAATGCCCGAGATGGTCTGCATGCGGCGGCCATAACGGTGGCCTAGCCCCATGCGGTAGACGCTCTTGGAGCGACCCGAATGCGAAGAGCCATAGCGGCCCAGCGGGATGGTTTCATCCGTAGGCAAATGGCAAGGCATGCTAGATGCCCAAATCATTTCTTCACCCACAGCAGCCATGCTGCGCAAGGTGTACTGGTGCACGGCCTGCAACTCTTGCAAGCAAGCCTCTACGCTCGCGTGCGCGCCCGTGATGAGCTCCAGCTGGGATTCGCTGTAGTCCGTGGTGATGTGGGGATGGGTCAGCGCAGAACCCAACGCCAGCGGATGGGGGGTGAGTGCCAAATGCCCATTGGGCAGCACACGCAACCCTTCTTTTTCGATGCCCCGGCGTATTCCGGCAAGGCGTTCAGCTGCGGGCAGGGCAAAGGCAGAGGGCTTTGAATTCATTCTTAGAGGCAGTTACGGACAAAAAGCGAGGCCGAATATTGCATGCGGCCCCGCCTGAAATCATAGAGACAAGGCACACACCATGCCCTGCCCTCGCGCATAACCACGTCATGTCGCATGGCGCCACGCTCGGTGATTGCACGCTGACTTTGTAACAGATAGGCAGCCTTGTCTATCAGACGCTGCCTGAGCGTGCCGCCATCGCCTTGCCCACTTCCAGCTGTCCTTGGGCCGAGCCGTTACCAGGCACTTGCTCGCCCTGGCGGTCTTGCACCTGCTGCAACTGGGCGGCCAAACGCTCGGCCATGTCTGGGCCTTCGGGCAGATGAATGCCTTGCGTCAAGGTGATGTGTGCCGCTTCAAAGCTGCCTGCGCCAGCACACAAGATGGTGCGCGTCGGTGCGTTGGCATGGGCCAGCACCAGCATGGCGGGGACCACAGATTCGGGTTGCAGCGTCGCCAAAATCTCAGCGGGCAAGATGTCCTGCGTCATACGGGTGGCCGCAATGGGCGCCAGCGCATTGACATGGATGCCGTACTTGGCGCCCTCCAGCGCCAGTGTTTGCATCAAGCCCACCTGTCCTAGCTTGGCCGCGCCATAGTTGCTTTGACCAAAATTGCCGTACAGCCCGGTTGCGGAAGTGGTCATCACAATGCGGCCGTAGTTTTGCGCCTGCATCACGGGCCATACGGCCTTGCAGCAGTGGGCCGCTCCCATGAGGTGCACTTCCAGCACCAGGCGAAAGTCTTCCATGTCCATCTTGGCAAAGCTCTTGTCGCGCAAGATGCCGGCGTTGTTGATCAAGATATCCACCCGCCCCCAGGCATCCACGGCCTGCTGCACCATGGCCTGCACTGCCGCAAAATCGGTGACCGATGCATGGTTGGCCAGGGCTTCACCGCCGAAAGCGCGAATTTCATTCACCACCTGCTGCGCCGTGCTGGTAGATATCCCCGCGCCATCTACGCTGCCACCGAGATCATTGACCAGCACCTTGGCGCCACGCGCGGCCAGTGCCAATGCATGGGCACGACCGAGCCCACCGCCTGCCCCCGTCACTATTGCTACCTGGCCTGTAAAGGACAGTGTCTCCATCGCTTGCTCCTTGTATTGGTGTCCGTTTTGTTTGATGTGGGATCAGGTGTGGCCACACTGTAATCAGTGCGCAGCTTGCAAGCTTTCGAAGAGGTGACAACCGCGGGCCACCGCTTATCCCCGGATCGCAGGCACAAGCTTGTGGACAAGTTCTGCATGGTTTGCAACAACCGATCTAAGCCCTTGATTTTGCATAGCCTTGAACTATTGCCTATTTTTTAAGCAATGCTTATTCACAGCGCCAAACTTCTCCCCAAATTCCACGGACAATCGTGTGGATAACTTTGAATAAGCCAACAACAACTCACACAAGCCATTGATTTTTCATTAAATATTTATGACTGACTAAATTTTAATCAAGCAACAACACCTTGCATCAGGGCTGTTTCACCCAGCCTAACACCCTGATCTCGGTCCACTTTCCCCCATTTTGACTGGACAACTATGTGGATAAATCGAGGTATGGCGGGAGCAAGGCGCACAAGTGCTTGATCTGCAAAGCACAAAGGTTCTCTGCTTATTTTTTCATCAAATTACATGTGTGCGCAACGGTTCCTCTAGCAGCGACAATGCGCTGTTTATTTCTCGACTCCACGTCCTATGACCACCCCTTCCATGCCTGCCTTGTACACCGTCCAACTTGAGCCCAGTGGCCAGCAGTGCGATGCTTGGGAGCACGACACGTTGCTGGATTCTCTGGAAATGGGGGGGCTGCAATGGCCCAGCTCCTGTCGCAACGGCACTTGCCGCACCTGCTTGGGACAACTGAGTGCAGGAAGTGTTCACTACAAGATCGAGTGGCCCGGACTCACGGCCGAGGAAAAGGCCGAAGGCTGTGTACTGCCCTGTGTGGCCTACCCCGATGGCGACGTGCGCTTGCAAGATCCCAGCTTGTGAAAGCTTGCAAAGAGGCGCTGCGAGCAAAAGTCGCTCGGATAGCACTAAAATGGCCGCTCTCTTTCGGACCGAGCACCATCCGGCGCTTGGCCATCAGCGACGTTGACCGTACGCACCGATGTTCTTTGGACGCATGCACTGCGCTGCATGCTGGGCGGGTGCCCACACAAAGGCCGTGCTGCCGGCAACCCGACAGGCCCTCCAAGGAACCGACTCCATGAATACCCCGCTCACTGCCGTGCCCATTTCGCCGGTTGAAGACATCGTTGCCGACATGCGCGCTGGTCGCATGGTCATCTTGGTGGACGAGGAAGACCGTGAAAACGAAGGGGATCTGGTACTGGCTTCGGACCACGTCACCCCAGAAGCCATCAATTTCATGGCCAAGTACGGCCGTGGTCTGATTTGCCTGACGCTGACACGCGAGCGCTGCGAATACCTGAAGCTGCCTCCCATGGCTGCGCGCAATGGCACCGTCTACAGCACCGCTTTTACGGTCTCGATCGAGGCAGCCGAAGGCGTGACCACCGGTATCTCGGCCGCCGACCGTGCCCACACCATTCGCACAGCGGTGGCCAAAGATGCCCAGCCTAGCGATTTGGTGCAACCCGGCCATGTCTTTCCCTTGCAAGCGGTGGACGGCGGCGTGTTGATTCGCGCGGGCCACACCGAAGCGGGCTGTGACCTGGCTGCCATGGCAGGCTGCACACCGTCTTCTGTGATCTGCGAGATCATGAAAGATGACGGCACCATGGCCCGCTTGCCCGATCTGCAGCTGTTTGCCGCAGAGCACGGCTTAAAGATTGGCACCATTGCGGACCTGATCGAATACCGCAGCCGCACAGAATCTTTGCTGGCCAAGGTGGGCGAACGCACACTGAACACCCATTGGGGCGAATTCACTGCCCACCTGTTCCAAGACAAGCCCAGCCAGTCGGTACACATGGCCTTGGTCAAAGGCGATTGGACGCCAGAGACCGAAGTGGCCGTGCGCGTGCACGAACCGCTGTCGGTGCTGGACGCCCTGGAAGTGCAGCGCAGCATGCACTCTTGGAGCCTGGATACCAGCCTCGAATACATCAGCGCCAAAGGCCAAGGCGTGGTCGTGCTGCTCAACTGCAGCGAAAACGCTGACCAATTGCTGGCGCAATTTGAAGGCAAGGCGCGCGCAGCCCAAGCACCTGAACGCGGCCGCATGGACCTGCGCACCTACGGCATTGGCGCACAAATCCTGCGCGAATGCGGCGTACAAAAAATGCAACTGCTGGGCCAGCCCCGCCGCATGCCTAGCATGGCAGGCTACGGTCTGGAAATTACCGGCTACCTCTCCAAGGATTGATCGATATGTTGAATGCAGACAAGGGCGCGGCCCAACACCTCAACGGCCAAGGCTTGCGCGTGGGCATTGTCCAGGCGCGCTGGAACGAGGGCATTACCCACGCTCTGTCCCTAGCCTGCCACCAAGAACTGCTGAACCTGGGCGTGGCCAGTGATGCCATTGACCATGTGCTGGTGCCAGGGGCCCTCGAAGTGCCTGTGGCCCTACAAGCCATGGCATGCCGCGGCGGCTACGATGCACTCATTGCCCTGGGTTGCATCATTCGTGGGGAAACCTACCACTTTGAACTGGTGGCCAACGAGTCCGGCGCGGGTGTGACCCGTGTGAGCCTCGACCACCAGTTGCCGATTGCCAATGCAATCATCACCACCGAAAACCTTGAGCAAGCCATTGCCCGCCAAACCGAAAAGGGTGTGGACGCTGCACGCGTGGCTGTGGAAATGGCCTGCTTGCTCCAAACTGTGAAACAACCATGAGCGACGAATCTTCCTCCTCCACGGGCGCCAGCCGCCCTACCCGCCAAAAACGCACAGGCCTGACCAGCACTGGCGTGCGCAAGGCGGCCTCCAAGTCGGCACGCACGCGCTCGCGCGAATTTGCTCTGCAAGCGCTCTATCAGCACTTGGTGGGCAAGAACAGCGCCACCTCCATCGACATGTTCACGCGTGACTTGGCCGGTTTCCACAAGTGCGATGCGGCCCACTATGATGCGCTGCTGCATGGCTGCATCAACAGCGAAGAAGACCTCAACGCTTTGATCGCCCCCAAGCTGGACCGCAAGCTCGAAGAACTGTCTCCCGTCGAGCACGCCTGCCTGTGGATTGGTGCTTACGAGCTGATGCACTGCATGGATGTGCCATGGCGCGTGGTGCTCAATGAAGTCATTGAGCTGGCCAAAGAATTTGGCGGCACCGATGGCCACAAATATGTGAACGGCATTCTGAATGCACTGGCCCCCGAACTGCGAACGGCGGAAGTTCAGGCCGACAAAGCCGGAAAATCCGCCTAAACTTGGCATCTGAAGGCAGCGCGCTCCACAGCCGCTGCCTTTTTTCCATGCCCGTTTGCCTTTTCTAAACAGCGCACTGCGCTGCTTGAGTCCATGAAGTTTTCCTCGCGCGCCGAAAAGATCACCCCCTTTTATGTCATGGAAGTGGCCAAAGCGGCCCAAGCCTTGGCCCAGCAAGTGGCCGATGGCCCCGAGCCCATGATCTTTTTGAACATCGGCGAGCCCGACTTCACGGCGCCCGAGGCCGTGCAGCAAGCGGCCCAGCGCGCCATCACCGCAGGTGCTACGCAATACACCAACGCACTGGGCTTGCAAGCGTTGCGCGAAGCTATCAGCGACTGGTACCGCAGCCGTTTCGGCCTGGAAGTGCCCGCCCAGCGCATCGTCATCACAGCGGGCGCTTCGGCCGCGCTGCAATTGGCCTGTCTGGCACTGGTTGAGCCGGGTGATGAAGTGCTCATGCCCGATCCCAGCTACCCTTGCAACCGCCACTTTGTCAGTGCCGCTGAAGGTGTGGCCAAGCTCATTCCCACAGGCGCTGCCGAGCGCTACCAGCTCAGTGCCGAGCAGGTGCAAGCCCATTGGGGCGAGCGTACGCGCGGTGTGCTGCTGGCCTCGCCCTCCAACCCTACGGGCACCTCCATTGCCCCACAAGAGTTGCAGCGCATCCACGACGTGGTGCGCGCCAAGGGCGGCATCACCATCGTGGATGAAATCTACTTGGGCCTGTCGTATGACGAAGCCTTTGGCCACAGTGCGCTGGCCATCAGCGATGACATCATCTCCATCAACAGCTTCAGCAAATACTTCAACATGACAGGCTGGCGCCTGGGCTGGATGGTGGTGCCTGAAGCCATGGTGCCCGTGGTCGAGCGCTTGGCGCAAAACCTGTTCATCTGCGCCTCCACCATCGCCCAGCATGCGGCGCTGGCGTGCTTCACACCAGAGAGCCTTGAGTTGTTTGAAGCGCGCCGCGCCGAATTCAAAGCGCGGCGTGATTACTTTTTGCCTGCACTGCAGCAGCTGGGCTTTGGCATTGACGTCATGCCCGATGGTGCGTTTTACGCCTGGGCTGATTGCACTGCGCTGTGTGCCAAGCTCGGCGTCAAAGACAGCTGGGAGTTCGCCTACGCGCTCATGGACAAAGCTCACCTCGCTGTCACACCGGGGCGCGACTTTGGCACGGCCGACACGGCCCGCTATGTGCGCTTTTCGACCGCCAATTCGCTGGAGCAACTGCAAGAAGCGGTGCGCCGCATGCAAGTGTTGTTTGCTTCTAAGGAACTTTGATGGCTTTCTCTTTTCCCATCCGGGTGTACTGGGAAGACACGGACGCCGGCGGCATCGTGTTCTACGCCAACTACCTGAAGTTTTTTGAGCGTGCGCGCACGGAATGGTTGCGCCACCTTGGCGTCGCACAGCAACAGCTGCGCGACGAAGTGGGCGGCATGTTTGTCGTCACACAAGCCGAGCTGAACTACCTGCAGCCTGCGCGTCTGGATGACATGCTCAGCGTCACGGCTGTGCTGCAATCGGCAGGCCGCGCATCCATCACGATTGCGCAGCAAGCTTTTTTGCAGCCCGTGTCATCCGATCGTGCGCCGCAACTGTTATGTGAAGGCAGTATTCGCATTGGCTGGGTGGATGCCCAGACCATGCGCCCAGCCCGTATTCCGAACTCCATCGTGGAAAAACTCTCATGAACGCAGCCCAAGACATGTCCATCCTCAGCCTCATCCTGCAGGCCAGCTGGGTGGTTCAACTCGTCATGTTGATCCTGGTCGCCGCCTCGGTGGCGAGCTGGGCCACCATCTTTCGCAAGTCCCAGGCGCTCAAGCGTGTGCGCCAGCTCAACGATGCGTTCGAGCAGGACTTCTGGTCGGGCAACAGCCTCAACGACTTGTACGCCAGCGCCACCCAGAACGCCAAACAAGGCGGCCCCATGGAACGCATTTTTGCCAGCGGCATGCGCGAATATAAAAAGCTGCGTGACCGCCGCATCAGCGACAGCGGCACGCTGCTCGATGGCACCCGCCGCGCCATGCGCGCCAGCTTTCAGCGCGAGATGGACGAAGTGGAATCTGGCCTGTCGTTCTTGGGCACAGTAGGTTCCATCACGCCTTATATTGGTTTGTTTGGCACCGTCTGGGGTGTGATGCACGCCTTCACAGGCTTTGCCAACATGGAGCAAATCACGCTGGCCACCGTTGCCCCTGGTATTGCCGAGGCGCTGGTGGCCACGGCCATGGGTTTGTTTGCCGCGATTCCCGCTGTGGCGGCCTACAACCGCTACGCCAACACCATCGACCGCATTGCCAATGGTCAGGAAACCTTCATGGAAGAGTTCACCAACATCTTGCAACGCAGTATCAGCAGCCCCGCCAGCACGGCCACGCCCTCGGGCTATTGAGCAGGAGCGCCCACCATGCCCGCAGTTAGCTCCCGAGGCCGCGGTCGCCGCACGGTCAATGAAATCAATATGGTGCCCTTCATTGACGTGATGCTGGTGCTGCTGATCATCTTCATGGTCACAGCGCCCATGCTCACGCCGGGCAATATCGATGTGCCCACGGCGGGCAAGTCTTCCAAGCCCGCAGCCAAGAACATTGCCTATGTGCTGCTGGACAAAGATGGCAGCCACATCTTCAAAACCAAGAGTGCCGAGCAGACGATTAGCTTGGACGAGCTGCAAGCCGTAGCAACCTCTTGGAAGAACGCTGATCCTGAACACACGGCCGTGCAAATCTTGGCAGACAAAACGCTGCCTTATGAATCTGTGGTGCAAGCCATGGCCCAGCTGCAAGCTGCCGATGTGCGCGTCGCGCTGGGCGTGAAGTCTTCGGCCAAGTAATGCTTTTTTTGTTTTGAGCGACTGATTCTTTCCATGTCCCCTCGCCTCGATCACGACCCCTTTGCCCCACCCCAGCAATCCAAGCGTTTGCGCAGCTGGGTGCTGGCATTGCTGGCACACGCTGTATTGGTGGGCGCGCTGGTGTGGAAAGTCTCGCCGCCCGAAAGCGTAGAGCAAGCCGCTGTCGAAGCCGAATTGTGGTCGGACACTTTCGTGCAGGCGGCGCCGCGTGCAGCTACGCCGCCCCCACCACCTGCACCCGAGCCAGAACCACAGCCCGAGCCGGAACCTGCGCCGCAGCCCGAGCCGCTGCCCGTTCCTTTGCCACCACCTCCTGCACCGCCTCAGCCTTCGCAGCAAGAACTGCAGGCCCAGCGCGATGCAGAAATCGCTTTGCAAGAACGCAAAAAGCACGAGGCTGAGCAAAAACAGCGTGAGCTTGAAGCCCAAAAGGCCAAGGAACAAGCCGAGCGTGAGAAAGCCGAGCGTCTGAAACAAGAAAAGCTCGAAGCCGAACGCCAGGAAAAACTAGAGCGCGACAAACGCGAAAAGCTGGAGCAACAGCAACGCGAGAAGGCCGAGAAGGAAAAACTCGAACGCGAGCGCCTGGAAAAGGAAAAGCGCGAGAAGGCGGAAAAAGACAAGGCTGCCCGTGAAAAGGCGGCCAAGGAAAAGGCTGAGAAAGAAAAAGCGGAAAAAGCAAAGGCCGAGAAGGAAAAGGCAGAAAAAGCCAAGGCTGACGCTGCCAAGAAAGCGGCTGAAGACAAGCGCAAAAAAGAGCAAGCGGCCAAAGATGCCAAGGCGGCCAAGGAAGCCGAGCGCCTGCGCCAGGAGAACCTGGCGCGCATGGCGGGCCTGGCAGGCTCGGGCGGCTCTGGTGCTGCAGAAAAGAGCAGCGGCCCCAACGGCGGCAAGGGCACGGGCGGTGGTACAGCCGGACATTCGGCGGGCTACGGCGCTCGCGTGGCAGCCAAGGTCAAGCCCAACATCGTCTATCCAGACATCGTCAGCGGCAATCCGCGCGCCGAAGTGCGCGTGCGTGCGGCGCCCGATGGCACCATCACCAGCGTGCAGCTGCTCAAGTCCAGCGGCAACAAAGCTTGGGATGACGCCGTCGTGCGCGCGCTACACAAAACCGAAACTTTGCCCAAAGACACCAATGGCAAAGTACCGTCAGAATTCACGTTCGGCTTCCGCCCGCAAGACTAAGCGGCCCAGCATTAGCACTCCATTTACATAGCTTAATGCCTAGATTTCATGCGGTTTTCAGCATGTTTGATATCTGAAAACCGCATGAATTCTAGGATGAGTACTCACTTACCGATAGCTTACGCGTCCATCCACGTGCAGCACAAGCCCATGTCCCTCCTGCGATGACGGACTGCGCGCAATCAAGGAAAATACACGCCCTATGAAAGCCCCTGAACTGTTGCTTCCCGCCGGCTCGCTCGAGAAGATGCGTGCCGCCTACGACTTTGGCGCCGATGCGGTCTACGCCGGACAGCCACGTTATTCGCTGCGTGCGCGCAATAACGAGTTCCGCATGGAACAAATTGCCCAAGGCATCCAAGAAGCCCACCAGCGCGGCAAGAAATTCTTTCTGACGTCCAACCTGATCGCGCATAACGACAAAGTGCGCACTTACCTTCGCGACATCGAGCCCATCATTGCCATGAAGCCCGACGCCATGATCATGGCCGACCCCGGGCTGATCATGATGGTCAAGGAAAAGTGGCCCGAGCAGGAAATCCACCTGTCCGTGCAGGCCAACACCACCAACTACGCCACCGTCAAGTTCTGGCAGAAGATGGGCGTCTCGCGCATCATCCTCTCGCGCGAGCTGTCCTTGGATGAGATTGAAAAGATCCGCCAAGAATGCCCTGACATGGAAATCGAAGTGTTCGTGCACGGCGCGCTGTGCATCGCCTACTCGGGCCGTTGCTTGCTGTCAGGCTACTTCAACCGCCGCGACCCCAACCAGGGCACCTGCACCAACGCCTGCCGCTGGGAATACAAAACGCACGATGCGCAAGTGGACCCCAACACTGGCGAAGCGCTGGCCCAGCCCATGGACAAGGGCTTTAACTTCGAAGATGCCAAGAACGATCTGGACAACCAGTTCACCAGCACCTGCGGCGATCAACAGCGCCACCCCAAGGCCGATGCCATTTATCTGCTGGAAGAAAAGGGCCGCCCCGGCGAAATGATGCCCATCATGGAAGATGAGCACGGCACCTACATCATGAACTCCAAGGACCTGCGCGCCGTGGAGCACGTGGAACGCCTGGCCAAGATTGGTGTGGATTCGCTCAAGATCGAAGGCCGTACCAAAAGCCTGTACTACGTGGCACGCACGGCCCAGGTGTACCGCCGCGCCATCGATGATGCGGTGGCCGGTCGCCCCTTCAACCCCCACCTCATCACCGAGCTCGAAGGCTTGGCCAACCGTGGCTATACCGGCGGCCTGCTGGAGCGCCGTCCTGCCAACGATTACCAGAACTACGAAACCGGCACCTCGGTACTGCAGCGCAGCCACTATGTGGGCGCGGTTCGCGGCTACGAAAACGGCATGGCCGAAATCGAAACCATGAACCGCTTTGCTGTGGGTGACACGATCGAAGTGATCCACCCCACGGGCAACCGCACGCTCAAGCTCGAACACATGTTCAACTTGGAAGGTGAGCCTGTGCAAGTCGCCTCGGGCAACCCCGTGCGCGTACGCATCCCGCTCGAAGGCCCCGTCGAAGGCGCCTTGATCTCGCGATTGCTACAACCCGCTGCAGCCTAAAGCTTTGCATAGCACCCAGCCTTTGTGTGGACTGCTTTTCCAATATAAAACTATTTGAAAACCAGTCTGCACTTAGGCAAGTAGCTCTCTTTTTGATAGGCCACGACTGGCCCCACACGGAAGGCACCCTCGGGTGCCTTTTGACTTCTGCACGATGGAACCGCCCATGAGCACCGAAGAGATTGTTGTCCTGCCTGAACTTAAGGCCTATATCGACCCCTTGACCCCCGATGAGTACGAAGCGCTGGAGCGCAGCATCCTCGATGAAGGTTGCCGCGACGCGCTGGTGCTGTGGGGCAATATCTTGGTGGACGGCCACAACCGCTACAGCATTTGCCAAAAGCACGGCCTGCCGTTCAACACCATACAGAACACGCGCTTTCAGAACATGGAAGACATCCACCTGTGGATGATCGACCAGCATCTGGGCCGCCGCTCGGTGTCCGACTTCCAGCGCGGCGTGCTGGCCCTGCGCAAGCGCGAAATCATCGCTGAGCGCCGCGCCCAAGCTGCTGCCGCTGTGCAAGCTGCGAAGGCCGATGCCGGTGATGCTGCCCAAGCACCGTGGGAAGGCGATACTGACCCCGTGGTTGCGCAGGCCCTGGCCAATGTGCCCAAAGTGCCTGATGAAGCGCTCGATACCCGCGAAGCCCTGGCCCGCGCCGCGCGATTGTCGGCTGGTCAGGTCAAGATGATTGAGACCATCCAGCAAAAGGCTGCGCCCGAAGTGGTGGCCGCCGTCAAGGCTGGCGAGCTGTCGCTCAACGCTGCTGCCGTGGTCGCCAGCTTGCCAGTGGAAGAGCAACAAGCCGTGGCCGCAGAAGGAGCCGACGGCCTCAAACAAGCCGCCAAACGCGTGCGCGAAGCCAAGAAAAAAGCCCGCACCGAAAAGCCTGTGAGCGACGAAACGCCTGCAATGGGCGAAACCTCAGCTGCGCCCGCCTCTGTCGAAACCTTGCAAGCCCGCGTGCAAGAGCTCGAAGCCGAAAACGAGCGACTGCGTTTGCAAGTAAAGACCCTGCAGGAATTGCTGGCGGAACAGGGATAAGCGCTTGTGCAGGTGCTAGGGCTTGATCAGCCACTGCGCCAAATTGCGGAACACGTTGTCGTCCAGGCCTTCGCGCAAATCCAAGGCCAGACGGCGGCGGTAGAACAAGCGCTATTGAATCAACGGATCTCATGTCTAGCGAAGCGCTCGTATATTCACCGCCCTGAACTTGAAAACTTCTGACCTGCAAGTTCTGGATACCAAAATGCGCTCAGCGCCGAATCTGCCCAATTCGATTAGAAATAGCCTGTGAGCTGGCATGCAACTGCTGAGCGACAGTGCCGTCCCAGCTGACATCGAGCTCCGAGGTCGGGCCCATGATTAAGATGCCCAGAACGATATGTCCGTGCGCATCAAACACTGGGGCGCATAAGGCGCTGATGCCTGGAATGGGCGCACCTGCGGTACGCGATAAACCGTGTTTGCGAATTTCTGCCAGCGATTGTTCAAAAGTTTCAGCACTGAAGGGTGCCGTGCCTCGCGCATACAAGCCGATATCCCGCTCGCGCAATTGCTCAATCGCCTTAGGTGGCATATAAGCAGAAAACAGCCGTCCCATGGCGGTATGGACCAGCGACATCACTGTTCCTACTCGCAAATTCACATGAATGGGCGGGAATGGTTCTTCCAGGCGCACGATGGTCGGTCCTAAGTTGCCCCATACGGCCAGCGCCACGCTGTGACCAGTGCATTGGGCCAGTCCTTCGATCTCTTGCGCTGCTTCTTTAACGGGATCCAAACGTTGCAACTTCGCTAGCCCCAGCTGTAGCGCAAGTGGTCCCAATTCGTAGTGCCCTTGCAAAGTCTGCGATACAAAGCCGACCTTCAAAAAGCTCACCAAATAAGGATGTGCTTTGCCCGGTGCCATATCTGCAGTTTTAGCAAGCTCTTTGAGTGGCAGAGGCTTCACGCTCTGCGCCAAAGCCACCAGCAAGGCACTGCCGATTTCAATCGACTGAATGCCACGCGGCGTACGTTCGGCCGCACCTGAGACCGGTGTCTCTAAAGAATGCATAGGGTTTTCCTCATTATCAAATATCTTAGACAGATTCTTAATAAGAGATATTGTCTAACCAATCATAGATATCCTAACAAACAAAGCTGCAGCAGTTGCCATCTGCTCACAGCCTTATGTATTCGACCAATCGCAACAGGGAGCATCATCCATGAGCCAAACCAAAGCTTTTGCCAGCCAAGCCGATCTGCAAGAAAAGAAGGTCACGTTCGAGCAGATTTCTGAGCATGTATGGGCTTATACCGCTGAAGGCGACCCCAACACAGGGATTGTTATCGGTGATGATGCCGTTCTAGTGGCTGACACCCAAGCCACACCGGCGATGGCTGCCGATGTCATTCGGCGCATTCGCCAAGTCACAGACAAGCCCATCCAATACGTGGTGCTGACGCACTACCACGCTGTGCGTGTTCTGGGCGCCAGCGCCTACCAGCCCCAGCACATCCTCGCCAGCCAAGACACTTACGACCTCATCGTCGAACGCGGAGAGTTTGACAAAGCCAGTGAGATTGGACGTTTCCCCCGGCTGTTCCAAAACGTCGAAACAGTTCCCGAAGGTTTGACCTGGCCCACCATGACTTTCACGGGCAAGATGACGCTGTGGTTGGGCAAATTGGAAGTGCAATTGCTGCAACTGGGCCGGGGTCATACCAAGGGCGACACTGTAGTCTGGCTGCCCGAAGAGAAAGCCCTGCTGTCTGGTGATCTGGTGGAGTTCGGAGCGACGCCCTACGCCGGCGACGCCTACTTCCAAGACTGGCCGCAAACCCTGCAAAACGTTGAAGCCTTGCAACCCAAAGTGCTGGTGCCTGGCCGTGGAGCAGCGCTGACCACCCCCGAAGCAGTACGCCAGGGCCTGCAAGGCACGCGCGAATTCATTGCCGATGTCTGGACGCATGTGAGCGCAGGTGCGCGTGCCGGCAAAGACTTGAACACGGTCTACAAGGAAACCTACGCCCAGCTTCAACCCAAGTACGGTCACTGGGTGATCTTTGATCACTGCATGCCTTTTGACGTGACGCGCTGCTACGACGAAGCCACGCAATATGCCGATCCCCGCATTTGGACCGCTGAGCGCGACCGCCAGATGTGGGAAAGCTTGGAAGGTTAAAGCAACGTACGGCGATATGCCTTTCTTGGCATATCGCCGTACTTTACGCACCACACATCTCTCTCAACACCTGCTACTCCAGGAGATTGCCCTCACTTTCAGCCGTTCGCTTTCGTTCCCACACAACATAAGGAGACAACATGGCTTTACTGAAAAAAATGATGATTGGCGTTGCTGCTGCCACATTGGGCACGGCATTTTTGGCATCTTCGGCGCTCGCGCAGAACTATCCCAGCAAACCTATTCGCTGGATATTAGGCTTCTCGCCAGGCGGTGGTACTGATGTGCTGGCGCGCACCATTGCTGCGCCTTTGAGCCAGCAGCTCAAGGAACAGGTGATCGTGGAAAACCGCCCTGGTGCTGGCGGGATGATCGCCGCAGAAGCAGTAGCCCGCTCCGCACCCGATGGGTATACGGTGTTAACGGCAGACATTTCAATCTTGGCGCTCAACCCGTCGATTTATTCCAAGGTGCGTTATGACGCGCTCAATGACTTTGTTAGCTTGGGCATGATGGCACGCTTTCCTGCCGTGATCGCCACCCACCCAGAAAGCAATATCAAGACGCTCAAGGATCTGCTAGCCACCAAGAATTTCGGTTTTGCCACGCCGGGTGTAGGCACACCCCACCACATGGCGATGGAAGTGGTGCTCTCCAGTAGCGGCGCCGCGGCCCAGCATATTCCGTACAAGGGCGATGCACCAGCCATTCAGGATCTCTATGGTCGCCAGATTCCTTCGGCCGTGCTCTCTGCCAATATCGCCCTGCCTTTTATCAAGGAGGGCAAGATCACGCCGTTGGCGGTCACTTCCGAGCAACGCATGGCACAGTTGCCTGATGTCCCAACACTCAAAGAGCTGGGGCTGTCCCCCATCGGCATTTACGCTTGGCAAGGCATGGTCGCACCCAAAGGTACACCAGAACCCATCGTGAAAAAGTTGTCTCAAGAACTGGCCAAAGCTGTGGGGCAACCCGAAGTACAGAGCAAACTGGCTGAAATTGGTATGGAGCCTATCAGCAGCGGCCCTGCCGAGATGGATAGCTACGTGAAAGAGCAGCATGCTTTCTGGGGTCAGCTGATCCGTAGCCGCGGCATCAAAGCGGACAGCAACTGATCCTCCAACAGCTCCGCACTAAAGGCCCGCTTCGGCGGGCCTGCTGCATTCCAAGGGTTAGCCCATAGGAAACCTCCAAATTTTCACAATACAAAATAAAGCATCCCTGTTTTCGGGGACAACACTTAGGATGCTCCACTTCCATAATGGACACACGCCATGGGACAGCAGGACCCGATGGCCTAAGAAAAAATCAAGGAGACAGCATGCGTCCTATCGATCCGGTCGTTAGCAAAAACAGTGCACCAGCTTGGAAGCACATTGACGCACGACGCTTTGATCGACCTCAGCAAAAAGCGCGCGTCACCATTGTGGGTGCAGGACCTGTAGGTATGACATTGGCAATTGATCTTGCCCAAAAAGGTCACGCTGTCACGCTGTTGAGCAAATGGGACTTCATTCCAAAGGGATCTAAAGCCATTTGTTTTTCCAAGCGCAGCTTGGATATTTTTCAGCGTTTGGGTTTAGCCCAAGCCATTATCGAGCGCTCTGTGACATGGAACATGGGTGAGGTGTATTGGAAAGACCAGCCCGAGCCCATCTACTGCTTTGACATGCTGCCTGTCAAGCAGCAGCAAAACCCGGGGTTTGTGAACCTGCAGCAGTACTACCTAGAAGAAATTCTGCTCGAAGCCATGGCCGATCTTGACCTAATCGATGCCCGGTTCGGCCACTCCGTCCAAGGCATTGCCACCGATACGCAAGGTGTGCGCTTGCAAGTGCAAGGACCGCAATCGACTTATGAACACGCCACCGAATGGCTGATCGCTTGTGACGGCAATAAGTCCACCGTACGTTCGCTGATGCACTTGGAATTCGAAGGCCGCGTGTTTGAAGAGAACTTCTTGATTGCCGATATCAAACTCGATCAGCCAGCAGAAAACAAACGCCGCTTCTGGTTTGACCCACCGTTCAACCCTGGCATGTCTGCGCTGATGCACAAGCAGCCTGATGGGGTATGGCGTCTGGACTTCCAGCTGGGCTGGGACATTGACAAGCAACAGGCACTGGAAAAAGACAATGTCGACAAGTACGTGCGCGCCATGTTGGGTGATGGCGTGCGTTACCAAGAAGAGTGGTACAGCATCTATACCTTTCAATGCCGCCGCATGCGAGAGTTCGTGCATGGCCCGGTTATCTTTGCTGGTGACAGTGCCCACTTGGTCTCGCCCTTTGGTGCACGGGGTTGCAATGGCGGGCTGGCAGATGCAGACAACTTGGCCTGGAAACTTGATTTGCTGCTGCGCGGGAAGGCCGCACACAGTCTTATCGACACCTACAACACCGAAGCGATTGAAACCGCTGATGAAAACCTGCTCAATTCGACGCGTTCCACCAACTTCCTCACTCCTAAGTCTGTGCAGAGCAAAGCTTTGCGCGACGCCGTGCTGGAATTGGCCAAAGATCACGCCTGTGCACGACCTTTTGTGAACTCCGGAAGGCTGTCCACGGCAGTGCCCTATCGCCACAGTCGTCTGAATGTGGTCGATCAGGATGACTGGCACGGTCAAGGCATTGCCCCCGGACATGTTGCACTGGACGCCCCCTTGGATGGCGACTGGCTGCTCAACCTACTGGGGCACGGGTTTGTATTGCTGCATTGCGGCTGGCAGGACATGCACGATACCGATTTGCTGCGTTGCCTGGATCTGAGCCACCCGCGCTACGCTGGCGATCTGCCATTGCTCCAGCAGCGCTACGCACTTGCGCCGGGCTACGGTTACCTGATACGCCCCGATCAGTACGTTACCGCACGCTGGATGCAGCCGCACAGCTCTGAGCACATCCAAAATCTGATCCGCCACCTGCTGCAAGGACAGTGATATGAGCCAGCTCCATTTGCACCCCAACATCGACCAGCCCGACGAACTGTACGAGCAATTACTACAAGCTCACGAGGGGCTAAGTACCGAAGACAGCCTCAAACTGTTGTTCAAGCTGAGCTTGCTGTTGAGCAACCACATCGGCAACCGTGAGGTCGTGGCACAGGCGCTGGCATTGTCTCGACCATGAAGCTGTGTCAAATTGCAGCGAGTGTGTGATCAACCGCCATGCTAGATCCCATTACCTGCTACGAAATCCTGGATGCAGCCAGTAAGGACGGTTTTGCTGACAGCATCTTGGCTCAAGCGCACGCTTTTGATGGCGTGCAGGAGATCTTTGGCTATCGCATCTGCGACCAGCAGCAGGTGCATCCCCTCATCAGCGCTAGCTACAAAATGGGGGTGCAAGAGCGCGTTCAGGCCTATTGCGAAGAATTTGCGGCCCTAGACCCGATCCTTCCAAAAATCAGCCACCACATCCATTTCATCCATACGCACCTTGGCGATATTGCAGCCCAGCGGTATCGCCAGTGCTGCTTCGATGTACCGGGCTTTCACGAAAAAATCAGCTTTTCCACCGTTTTGGGGCATGGGTACCTGGTGATCAGCTTTTACAGGGCAGAGCCTCTCAAGCGGCAGTCGCTTGGCGACTGGCAGGTCTTTGGTCAGGTCACGCTGGCAGCGCTGCTGCGTTATAACCAGCGCTGCCCAAATACGACACAACAACCACCCCCGAGCTTTTGGATGCATCGCGCGCTGCGTCTGCAGCCACAGTTGTCTTCGTCCACCTTGCAGCAGCTGCACGAACGACTAAGCACCAGCTACCCCCGCTTATCCGGTCGGGAGCACGCATGTGTGGCGCTGTCCTTGCTGGGCCTGACAGTGGCAGAGCTGGCTGAAATCCTAGAAGTTGGCGATGCCACCGTAGTGACATTCCGCAAACGCGCCTGCGCCAAATATGCATACGACCGCCTGCCATTCTTCATGGTAGGAGTGCTGGCCCAAGATCGGCCGTTACGCCTCGTGCGTTAAAACGCGCAGAGCGCCCTGCCCTTCACGCCGCCGGTGGCTGCTTCGCGGCGTCTTCAATCAGCAAGTCCAGCATGTCGCTGAACATCTGCTTTTGCTCTGGCGTGAGTACGCGCGTGATGACTTGGTTGCGATGCGTGACAAAGCGCATGGTTTTTTGCCAGATGGGGATGCCTGCCTCAGTCAGGTTGAGCACCAATACGCGCTTGTCATGGGGACTGACTTTTTTGCTGACCAAGCCTTTTTGCATCAACGCCTGTGCGGCGCGGCTGGCTTGGGCTTTATCTAAATTAGCGCACTGCGCGAGATCGACGACGGATAGCGGTGCGTAGCTGCCAATGGCAGTGAGGCAGCGGGCCTCATGCGCGGGCAAGCCAGACTCTTGCTCAAAACCTTTTTGCGTTTGCCGCTCCGTCAGTTTGCTGAGCTTGTGCAAACGGTAGGTGAAGGCGCGCTCCAGGTGCTCCCAGTCTGGCTCTGCCGATGAATCCATTGCCGTCCCTTTCTGTTGGTGTGTTGGCCGTCGACGCCCAATTCAACTGGAGATGTCGTGGAGGTAAGGTAAAGATAAAGAACTAACCAACTTAAAAATAAGAGCTAGTAGCCTTGATTACAAGCCATTTTGCAATACTAAATCCTTCAAGAACCTTACCAATCAAAGGCTTATAGCTATATTTACCACATCAACGGTACTAAACATTTGCTGTGTAGCGTAGCAAAAAACAAACCCGCCTCAAGGGCGGGTTTGTGGGGACAGCCAATGGCTTATGGCTGTCGCTCAACGCTTCCAAGCTTAGGCGCTTACGCCCTTGGCCACTTCAGCGTACTCGTCGATCTGGTCGAAGTTCATGTAGCGGTACACAGAAGCCTTGTCGGCATCGATCACGCCCATTTCCTTCAGATACTCTTCCTTGGTCGGCAGGTAACCCAGACGCGAGGCAATGGCGGACAACTCGGCCGAGCCCAAGAACACATTGGTGTTCTTGCCCAAACGGTTGGGGAAGTTACGGGTCGACGTCGAGATCACGGTCGCACCTTCGCGCACTTGGGCTTGGTTGCCCATGCACAGCGAGCAGCCAGGCATTTCGGTACGAGCACCGGCCGTGCCGAAGGCAGCGTAGTGGCCTTCCTTGATCAGCTCGTTTTGGTCCATCTTGGTGGGAGGCGCCACCCACAGCTTCACGGGGATGTCGCGCTGGCCGCCCAGCAGCTTGGCAGCTGCACGGAAGTGGCCAATGTTGGTCATGCACGAACCGATGAAGGCTTCATCGATCTTGGTGCCCGCCACTTCAGACAGGAACTTGGCATCATCAGGATCGTTAGGGCAGCAAACGATAGGTTCCTTGATGTCGGCCAGATCGATTTCGATGACGGCTGCGTACTCGGCGTCCTTGTCGGCTTCCAGCAGCTCAGGCTTGGCCAACCAGGCTTCGACCTTTTCGATACGGCGCTGCAGGGTCTTGGCGTCTTGGTAACCGTCAGCGATCATGTTCTTCATCAGAACGATGTTCGATGTCAGGTATTCCTTGATGGGCTCAGGATTGAGCTTGATCGTGCAGCCAGCAGCGGAGCGCTCAGCGGAGGCATCCGACAGCTCAAACGCTTGCTCCACCTTCAGATCTGGCAGACCTTCGATTTCAAGGATCTTGCCCGAGAAGATGTTTTTCTTACCAGCTTTGGCCACGGTCAGCAGGCCTTGCTTGATGGCATACAGCGGAATGGCGTGCACCAGATCGCGCAGTGTCACGCCGGGCTGCAGTTCGCCCTTGAAGCGCACCAGTACGGACTCAGGCATGTCCAGAGGCATCACGCCAGTTGCTGCGCCGAAGGCCACCAGACCGGAACCTGCGGGGAAGGAAATACCGATAGGGAAACGGGTGTGCGAGTCACCACCGGTACCAACGGTATCAGGCAACAGCAGGCGGTTGAGCCAGCTGTGGATCACGCCGTCGCCAGGACGCAAGGCCACGCCGCCGCGGTTGGAGATAAACGCAGGCAGCTCGCGGTGGGTCTTGACGTCCACTGGCTTGGGATAGGCTGCGGTGTGGCAGAACGACTGCATCACCAAGTCCGCCGAGAAGCCCAGGCAAGCCAGGTCCTTCAACTCGTCACGGGTCATGGGGCCAGTGGTGTCTTGCGAACCCACAGTGGTCATGCGAGGCTCGCAGTAAGTACCGGGACGCACGCCCTGACCTTCTGGCAAGCCCACAGCACGGCCCACCATCTTTTGGGCCAGCGTAAAGCCGGCCTTCGACGCTGCAGGCGACTGGGGCAGACGGAACGCGGTCGATGCAGGCAGACCCAAGAATTCACGGGCCTTGGCCGTCAGCGAGCGGCCAATGATCAGATTGATACGGCCACCGGCTTGCACTTCATCCAGCAGCACATCGCTCTTGAGTTGGAACTCAGCAGCAACCTCGCCGTTCTTGAGGATCTTGCCGTCATAGGGCATGACGTCGATCACATCACCCATTTCGAGCTTGGATACGTCCACTTCGATGGGCAGCGAACCCGAGTCTTCTTGGGTGTTAAAGAAGATAGGGGCAATCTTGCCGCCCAGCGTAACGCCACCAAAGCGCTTGTTAGGCACAAAAGGGATGTCCTGGCCTGTAGCCCAGATCACCGAGTTAGTGGCCGACTTGCGCGAAGAACCAGTGCCCACCACATCGCCCACGTAGGCCACGGTGTGGCCCTTTTTCTTCAGGTCTTCGATGAACTGGATAGGGCCGCGCTTGCCGTCTTCTTCAGGCTTGAACGCCGCATCAGGACGGGTGTTCTTAAGCATCGCCAGATAGTGCAGCGGGATGTCAGGACGGCTCCAGGCATCGGGCGCGGGCGACAGGTCGTCGGTGTTGGTTTCACCAGGCACCTTGAACACGGTCACGGTGATCTTTTCTGGCACCTTGGGACGCGACGTGAACCACTCGGCATCCGCCCAGCTTTGCATCACTTCCTTGGCCTTGGCATTGCCAGCCTTGGCTTTGTCGGCCACGTCGTTGAAGAAGTCAAACATCAACAGTGTCTTCTTCAGCGCTTCAGCGGCCACGCCTGCCACTTCGGCGTCATCGAGCAACTCGATCAGCGGATGCACGTTGTAGCCACCCACCATGGTGCCCAGCAGCTCCGTGGCCTTGGCCTTGGAGATGAGTGCCACATTCAGCTCGCCGTGTGCCACAGCCGCCAGGAACGAAGCCTTGACCTTGGCAGCATCGTCCACCCCGGGAGGCACACGGTGGGTCAACAAATCGAGCAAAAAGGCATCTTCACCAGCAGGAGGGTTCTTGATCAGCTCAATCAGCTCGGCCGTTTGCTTGGCGTCCAGGGGCAAGGGTGGGATGCCCAGTGCAGCACGCTCGGCTACATGGTCACGGTAGGCTTTCAACATGGTTCTCTCTCCATTGGTTTTCTAAGAGTGGGGCAGCGTTCTTCGCGCTTGACAGCCCTGCCTTATTTGGCCGGTGCGTCCAGCAAACTCTGGGGGGGGGCCTTCTTAATGGCTTCAGCCACTTGAAGTTGTTCAGGGCTCATGCACTCATCGGCCAGGCGTTTGCCTTGCTTTTGGTTCATGAGCATGGATTTATTGGCGATTTGCAGCCACACAGCACCGGCGTTCTGGTCTTCTAACCGGACCACGCCAGTGCTAGTGCCCACGGGCGCCATATGGAAGTTAAAGCCCGAGCCACTCACTAAGAAGTGGCCAGGATTTTTGTCATCTTTGGCCACATTCACGTGCTGGCCCAGTTCACAAGCAATGCGACCGGTGTAGACACGATCTGCCATCGCCAGTTCATCGGCATTGAGTATGCGCGGCGCAAGCACCGCTGCCGCTGCACCCACGCCTGCTGCACCAGCAGCTGCTTTGCGTGCCGTGGTTTTCTTGACGGGCGTGGTCTTTTTAGTGGCAGTGGTCTTTTTGACGGTCGTGGTCTTCTTGGCCGACGCACCAGAAGCTTGGGCAGCGGCGGGCAAGGAAGTCATGGCCAGCACAGGCACCATCAACAAAACAGAGGCGAACAAGCGTTTCATGCGAGCTCCAACGGAGGAAAAAGTAGAAATGGAAGAACAAGTGTGCAATTCATTGCACATGCTCGTCGAACCATTGTCGTGCCTCTGGCGGTAAAGCCCTTGCAGTTCTGTGGGCACGTTCCAGCAACTGCCAGTAATAACGGTAACTGGCGCGGTCATGCAAGACCCCGTCATGGCTAATAGGCGCCCAGGCCTGGGCCTGCGCCGCCAACAAAATATCGCTCGCCAACTGCACTTCTTGCTGTGAAGGCGCAAATGCCGCCAAGATGGGCCGAATTTGCGCAGGATGGATGCTCCACATGCGCGTGTATCCCAATTGCTGGCTGGCATGCTGCGCAGCCGCGCCCAGCGCCTCAGCATCTTTGAACTCGGTGACCACACAGTGCGATGGCACTTTGCCGTGGGCGTGGCAAGCCGCAGCTAGCTCTAGCTTGGCACGCACCACCAGTGGGTGGGTGAACTGTCCTTGCACGCCCATCGCCGCGCCAGGAATGGCCCCGGCATGGGCCGATACAAAATCCATCAATCCAAACGACAGGCTTTGCACTCTGGGGTGCGCAGCAATCTCAAAGGCCCGATGCACGGCAGCCGGCGACTCGATCAGCGCATGGACCGGAATGTGCGCGCCAGAAGCCCGCTCCAGCAGCCGTACCGCACGCTCGATATCGTCCACCGACTCCACCTTGGGCAGCATGATGTGGCACAACTTATGGCTGGCCTCACCCACGATGGTGGCAATGTCTTCTTCAAAACTGGGGTGGTCTACGGCATGTACGCGCGCAGCCACGCGGGCACCAGGAACAGCATCCTTGGCCAGTTGCGCCACCAGTTGGGCGTGGGCTTTCTCTTGGCCGACCGCGGCGCCGTCTTCGCAGTCCAGCGTCACGTCAAAAACGCAGTGGCCGAACTCCTGCATCATCTGCGCCTGCAGCTCCAGACTCTTGCGCATCCGCACTTCCACGCCGCTGTAGTGGTCGCAAACTGGCAACATGGTTGCAGCAGCTTGAGCGCCCAAAAGGATTTCGCGAGGATGGGTAGCGTTCAGCATGGTGGCAAAAAACAAGGAATAAAAGCGCGACCACCGGGGAGAAGATGACCCTGATGAAACACCTTTTGCTTAACCATCTTTGCGCTTGAAAACTGGTTATGCAAAAGATCTCTCGATCTTTGAGGGCGCACAGCCAGCATTGTGGAAATGCCAGCCGTGCCCCGGGAGTGAATTACAGCAAGTGCTTCACGCCGTCCTGCTCGCCCTGCAGCTCAGCCAGGGTCTTGTTGATGCACTCTTGCGAGAAGGCATCAATTTCCAGACCTTCGACGATCTTGTATTCGCCGTTTTCGGTGGTCACAGGGAAGCCAAACACGATGCCAGCAGGAATGCCATATTCACCGTTGGAAGGCACGCCCATGGTCACCCATTCGCCGTTAGAGCCCAGGGCCCAGTCACGCATGTGATCGATGGCAGCGTTGGCAGCCGAGGCAGCCGAAGACAAGCCACGTGCATTGATGATGGCGGCGCCGCGCTTGCCAACGGTAGGCAGGAACACATCCTTGTTCCACTCTTGGTCATTGATCAAGTCCTTCACAGACTTGCCATCCACCGTAGCGAAACGGTAGTCGGCGTACATGGTGGGCGAGTGGTTGCCCCATACAGTCAGGCTCTTGATGTCGCCGACCTTGAAACCACCCTTGGCTGCCAGTTGCGAAGCAGCGCGGTTGTGGTCCAGACGCAGCATGGCGGTGAAGTTCTTTGCTGGCAGATCAGGAGCCGACTTCATAGCGATATAAGCATTGGTGTTGGCAGGGTTACCCACCACCAGCACCTTCACATTGCGCGAAGCCACGGCATTCAGAGCCTTGCCTTGTGCAGTGAAGATTTGTGCGTTAGCTGCCAGCAAGTCGGCACGCTCCATGCCGGGGCCGCGAGGACGGGCACCCACCAGCAATGCGTAGTCGGTGTCCTTGAAAGCTTGCATGGGGTCGCTGTGGGCTTCGATGCCCGCCAGCAGAGGGAATGCGCAGTCTTCCAGCTCCATAATCACACCCTTAAGGGCGTTCTGCGCTTTTTCGTCGGGAATTTCGAGCAGTTGCAAAATAACGGGCTGGTCCTTGCCCAACATTTCGCCGGATGCGATACGGAACAACAGGGCGTATCCAATTTGACCAGCGGCGCCTGTCACGGCCACACGAACGGGCTTCTTGCTCATGGTGAAAACTCCAGATATTCGGAAATAAACAGTTGTCGGCGCACTGTTGCTCCAGCATCTGTTACCAGTAGCCTGTGCTCCGCGAACAGTCTGAAAGTGTACTCCTGATTTTAAGCCTCGGTCAATTTGTCTTATGTCTTATATAAGATATGATCTCACCCCGAGACGGAGTTCCCACACCTGAGCACAATTCGCATCCAGAGGCTTTGAACTCTTCACACCACAACATGTCCTCTTCGCAATCACCCTCTCCTGAAAGCAACCACGGCCTGTCCGCCAATGCGGCGCCTGCTTCGACACCTGCCTTCAGCCCTTTGTATCAGCAAATCAAGGGCTTGATTTTGCAGAGCCTGCAAGCCGGCGAATGGCGCCCTGGAGAGTTGATCCCCAGCGAAATGGAGCTGGCAGCGCGCTTTAAAGTCAGCCAAGGCACCGTGCGCAAAGCCATCGATGAACTGGCAGCCGAGAACTTGGTCATGCGTCGCCAAGGCAAAGGCACGTTCGTCGCTACACACACCGCACAGCAAGTGCAGTACCGTTTTTTGAAGTTGCACCCAGATGTTGGCAACCTCGAAGGCGAAGGTCGTGCGCACCGCAACATCGTCGAATGCAAGCGCGTGCGTGCGCCTGCCGAAATTGCACGCCTCTTGGCACTGCGTAGTGGCGACACCGTCGTTCAAGTGCGCCGCGTGCTGTCTTTCAGCGGTATCCCGACCATTTTGGAAGACATTTGGTTACCCGGCCATGCTTTCAAAGGTCTGACTGCAGAGCAAATGGCAACGTATAAAGGCCCGACCTACGCCATGTTCGAGGGCGACTATGGCGTGCGCATGGTGCGCGCTGAAGAAAAGCTGCGAGCTGTTTTGCCTGACGAGACACAGGCACAGTTACTCAAAGTCTCCACCGCTACGCCGCTGTTGAGCGTGGAGCGTGTGGCCTATACCTACAACGATATTCCTATGGAGTTGCGACGCGGTATTTATAGAACGGACACACACCACTACAAAAACGCTTTGAACTAATTGTTTGGTTGCAAGGCGATAAAAGGAAACAATCGCGTCGGCAGACCCTGATCTCTATGTCAGTGCAATAGAATTTTGAATCTTTTGCTCCGCGCGATTAGACGCAGTTACATCTACGAAAGCACCCCGCCATGACAGAGCTAGCAAAGAAAAAGCGGCCCGAGTTCCGCAATATCAACGTCCTTGAAGGAATGCCACATCGACTCCCTGTGGGTGGTTATGTGTCCATTCTGCATCGCATCAGCGGCATGCTGATGTTTGTGTTGTTGCCATTCATTATTTGGATGTTTGACAACTCCCTGTCTTCTGAATATTCCTTTGCCAAGTTCAAAGCAGTTTTCAACGAAGGCTGCGGATTTATTCCTGGCTGGTTCATCACTTTGGTAGCTCTGGCCATCATCTGGGCATACCTGCATCACCTGCTCGCTGGTTTGCGCCACCTGATCATGGACGTGAACCACAGCGCTGTGAACAAGTCCTTTGCCAAGACATCGGCGACTGTGGTGCTGGTGATCAGTATTGCTCTGACCGTGATTTTGGGCGCCAAGCTGTTTGGCCTGTACTAAGCATTTTTCGCGATAGGAAAAGAAATGTCTGTGAATTACGGATCCAAGCGCACCACAGTTGGTGCTCACTATGGCGTTCGCGACTGGCTGGTCCAACGCGTCACTGCTGTGCTGATGGTGGTGTTCACCGTTGTGGTGTTGGCCCAGGTGCTGTTCTCGCAAGGCGAGATTGGCTATGAACTGTGGGCAGGCATCTTTGCCGCACAGTGGATGAAATTCCTCACCTTTGGCCTGATCTTGGCGCTGATCTGGCACGTTTGGGTTGGCGTGCGCAATGTCTGGATGGACTATGTGAAGTCGGCTGGCCTGCGTCTGGCTTTGCACGTTTTCGCCCTCATTTGGCTGGTCGGCTGCGCTGGCTGGGGTTTTCAAGTTCTGTGGCGTCTGTGATCGGCGCAAGACCGCTCCTCACGATTGAAGGTTAAGAATGAGCTACACAAAAGCAAACATCACCAAGCGCAAATTTGACGTGGTTATCGTCGGCGCTGGCGGCTCCGGTCTGCGTGCCGCATTGGAACTGTCCCGCGCGGGTTTGAGCGTGGCGTCGCTGTCCAAGGTGTTCCCCACACGTTCGCACACCGTGGCGGCCCAAGGCGGCGTGTCAGCTTCGCTGGGCAACATGAGCGAAGACAACTGGCACTACCACTTCTACGACACCATCAAGGGTTCGGACTGGCTGGGTGACCAAGATGCCATCGAATTCATGTGCCGTGAAGCACCCAACGTCGTGATCGAGTTGGAACACTTCGGCATGCCGTTCGACCGCAACCCTGACGGTACCATCTACCAGCGTCCATTCGGCGGCCACACCGCCAACTACGGTGAAAAGCCTGTGCAACGCGCTTGCGCTGCCGCTGACCGTACCGGTCACGCCATGCTGCACACGCTGTACCAACAGAACGTGGCATCCAAGACCAACTTCTTCGTGGAGTGGATGGCCCTGGACCTGATCCGCAACACCCAGGGTGACGTGGTGGGCGTGACAGCACTGGAGCTGGAAACTGGCGACCTGTATGAGCTGCACGCCAAGGCCGTGCTGCTGGCTACCGGCGGCGCTGGCCGAATTTTCCAAGCCTCTACCAACGCCTTTATTAACACCGGCGACGGTCTGGGCATGGCTGCACGTGCAGGCATCCCATTGCAGGACATGGAGTTCTGGCAGTTCCACCCCACCGGCGTGGCCGGCGCAGGCGTGCTGCTGACCGAAGGCTGCCGTGGTGAAGGCGCTATTTTGCTCAACAGCGAAGGCGAGCGTTTCATGGAGCGCTATGCACCTACCCTGAAGGACTTGGCACCTCGTGACTTCGTGTCGCGCTCGATGGACCAGGAAATCAAGGAAGGTCGTGGCTGCGGTCCTAACAAGGACTACATCCTGATGAAGCTGGACCACCTGGGTGCAGAAACCATCCGCAAGCGCCTGCCTTCGGTGGAAGAAATTGGTCACAACTTCGCCAACGTCGACATCACCAAGGAACCTATCCCTGTGGTGCCGACCATCCACTACCAGATGGGCGGTATCCCCACCAACATCCACGGCCAAGTGGTGACTTACGACGGCACACAAAACCGCGTGGTCAATGGCTTGTACGCTGTGGGCGAATGCTCTTGCGTGTCGGTGCACGGCGCCAACCGTCTGGGCACCAACTCGCTGCTGGACCTGCTGGTGTTTGGCAAGTCCGCGGGCAAGCACATTGTGGAATTCGTCAAGGGCTTTGGCGACAACCTGGCCGTTCCTGCCGATGGCGCTGACCGCACGCTGGCTCGCCTCAATGAGCTGGATAACTCCAAGGAAGGCACTTACGCCCAGGACATCGCTGGCGAAATCCGCCAAGCCATGCAAACGCATGCCGGTGTGTTCCGCACACAAAAGAGCATGGACGAAGGCGTGGTCAAGATCAACGACATCCGCGAGAAGGTCGGCGCTGTGACCCTCAAGGACAAGTCCAAGGTCTGGAACACAGCCCGTATGGAAGCGCTGGAAGTGGACAACCTGATCGAAGTCGCTCAGGCCACCATGACTTCCGCCGCTGCTCGCAAGGAATGCCGTGGTGCACACACTGTGTACGACTACGAGCACCCTGCTGACCACCCTGAATTCCCCCTGGGCCGTAACGACAAGGAATGGCTCAAGCACACCCTGTGGGACAGCGCTTCCAACAGCCTGTCGTACAAGCCTGTGAACCTCAAGCCTCTGACCGTGGACTCCGTTCCTCCCAAGGTCCGTACGTTCTAATCCAGTAGTAGCCCACGAGAGAAATTCAAAATGAAGCGTACTTTTAAGATTTACCGCTACGACCCCGATAAGGATGCCAAGCCCTACATGCAGACTGTCGAGGTTGAACTCGACGGCCACGAACGCATGCTGCTGGATGCCTTGGTCAAGCTCAAGGCCCAAGATCCTTCGATCTCTTTCCGTCGCTCTTGCCGCGAAGGTGTGTGTGGTTCTGACGCCATGAACATCAATGGCAAGAACGGTCTGGCCTGCTTGACCAACATGAACACCTTGAAGGGTGACATCGTGCTCAAGCCCCTGCCTGGCCTGCCAGTGATCCGCGACCTGATCGTGGACATGACACAGTTCTTCAAGCAGTACCACTCGATCAAGCCTTACCTGCAAAGCGACATCTACGCGACCTCCAACAAAGAGCGTCTGCAGTCGCCCGAAGAGCGCGAAGAACTCAACGGCTTGTACGAGTGCATCTTGTGCGCCAGCTGCTCGACCAGCTGCCCTTCGTTCTGGTGGAACCCTGACAAGTTCGTTGGCCCCGCTGGTCTGCTGCAAGCCTACCGCTTCATTGCGGACAGCCGCGACACCGCCACCGATGCGCGTCTGGACAACTTGGAAGACCCTTACCGTCTGTTCCGTTGCCACACCATCATGAACTGCGTGGACGTGTGCCCCAAGCACCTGAACCCCACCAAGGCGATTGGCAAGATCAAGGAGCTGATGGTGCGTCGCACCATCTAATCCATGGACGCTATGGACGCTTTGCTCGAAGAACGAGAACGCGACTTGCTGCGGTGGCGTAGCCGCCGTGGCTTGGTCGAAAACGATCTCTACATCGAGAAATTTTTCGCCACGTATGGCAACCAGTTGACGCGGAGACACGCAGCTGGATTGTCTGCCTTGATGGACTTGGCAGACAACGATCTGATGGACCTCTTCTTGCGCCGCAAGGAGCCCGAAGGGGCCTTGGACACCCCCGAAGTTAGAGAAGTGCTGGCAATGGTGCGCAAGCCCGCCTGAGCCGCACAACCTGCAATAAGGCCGGCCCCTCCGGGTCGGCCAATCAGAGAAGGAAGTTGGAAATGAAACTCGCCGACAACAAAGCAACCCTGTCTTTCAGCAATGGCGCCCCCAGCGTCGAACTGCCGGTCTACCAAGGCAATATCGGCCCGGATGTGATTGACATCCGCAAGCTGTATGCACAGTCGGGCATGTTTACATATGACCCCGGCTTCCTCTCTACGGCTTCTTGCCAGTCCGCCATCACCTACATCGACGGTGACAAGGGCGAACTGCTGTACCGCGGCTACCCCATCGAACAACTGGCCAAGAACTGCAACTTCCTGGAAACTTGCTACTTGCTGCTGTACGGAGAGCTGCCTAACGCCACCCAAAAGGCTGAGTTCGAAGAGCGCGTGACCAAGCACACCATGGTCAACGAGCAAATGCAGTTCTTCCTGCGTGGCTTCCGCCGCGA
>JBJEZV010000192.1:0-7839 GCA_051887595.1 Comamonas sp. | reverse complement strand
AGCTCCAGGTGTGGCGCCTCACGCTGCAATATGGCGTAGACCTGCTCTTTGATGGCAAGTTTTTGTTTTTTCAAGGACTCAATTTGCACTTGTAAATCGTTGGATTTGCGAGCGATCAAGGCATCAATCTCCTGGTCCAAAGACGCGTGTTTATCGCACAAGCGACTAAAGTTTCGATCAATGCTGCGTAGCAACTCAATATGCTCAGAGTATTCAGGAAACATGACCATCCTTTCATCAGCATCGTCCGCAACAACTGCCCACCAATTGCACTGAACGAGTCCCCATTCTGGACAAAGGCAAACGGCCCAGCTGTAACAACCCTAGCGCCAAGTCGTGATGCAACGCAACATCTCACTGATTGGCTTGTGGCACTGCATGCCACCACTGCTCGAAAGCTTAGCCATGCTCAATCGTTGACGCATGGCCATTCAAAATAAAACTGTCCATGGCCAGCACCCCATACATGACTTCACGGCTGAGATAGTGCACATCTGCCTGCTCGCCACCAGCGCCTAAAGCAAAGTACAAAGTCAGAAAGTGTTCATCCGTGGGATGGGCGCGCAAAGCATGCGGTGCTTGCTCACGCCAGTGCAGCAAACTGTCCATATCGTGTGCACGAATACGATCTTCGATCCAGCGGCAAAACTCCAAGACATAGGTTTGCGGATCGCTGGCCTGACGCACCAGCTCACGCAAGTTGTGCGTCATGCTGCCACTACCCACCACCAGAACTCCTTCGGAGCGCAGTGTGGCCAGTGCTTGACCGATCGCAAAAACCTCAGCTGCGTCTGCTTCGTAAGGCAAGGCGACTTGCACCACTGGCACATCTGCCTGCGGAAACAAATGGCGCAAAGGCACCCAGGCGCCATGGTCCAATGGCCGATCTGCATTCGCCTGCGTTGCCACACCTGCGTTGTGTAGCAGCTGTTGCACTTGGGCAGCCAATGCCGGTGAGCCAGGCGCTGGATACTGCAAGCGGTAGAGCGCTTCAGGAAACCCGCCAAAGTCATGCCATGTTGCAGGTTGGGGATGCGACATCACTTGTGCAGTCGGTGCCATCCAGTGGGGCGACATGATGACAATCCCTCGCAGGGCAGGATATTGCTTGCGCAAAGCGCATCCCAAATCGGCCAGTGCCGGACCTGTTTGCCCTGGATCAATGGCAAACATGGGAGAGCCATGCGAAACAAACAGCGCAGGCAAACACATCGAAGATAAAGCGGTAGCAGTCATATCTGCATCTTAGGCGTTGTGCTGCGCAGGACAAGCAACGCAAATCACACGCTTTGTTCTGAAATCACAGCGAATGGGCTAAGTACCCAATGACTTTTGCAACCATGGCAGCAACACTGCGTGAAACGCTGCTGCTTGCTCATATTGCACCCAATGTCCGGCTTGCGGCACCCGATGCAGTCCATGCCAATTAGAGCTATGGGATGCCATTAAGGCCTCCACTTCGTCCAGCATCGCTGGATAAAGCGCATCAAACTCACCGTAAATCGCCATGACCGGGCATTGCACTTGAGGCAGATGACGCAACACCACATCCGTGGATGAGATTCGGCGACGTGGCAGGCGATCTCTGCACACATTCGCAACATGCAAGCTCACCATGTCTTTGTCGATCAAGTCCGCATTACGAACCATTAACGCTTGCAGGTTGTAGATGTGATGCTGCAATTGCAGCTCAGGATCTTGCAAATGCCGCCAGCCCTTGAGCTGGACGCGGGGCCGGGCTTTCAACCCCATACCAGGCGCTCCAACCACACACAGCTGAGCGACCAAATGGGGATAGCAAGCTGCAAGCATGACTGCTGTCATGCCTCCAAATGAAAAGCCCACCAAACGGACTGCTTGCAAAGGGAAGTTTTGCTCTAACCATGCTGCAATCCAAGCCAGCATGCCGTCAGCATCGACGACTTGTGGGGGCGCATCAGATGCACCAAAACCCGGCAGATCCAAAGCCCACACCGTGTGTCCAGCGTCAACCAAGGCAGCAATATTTTTGACCCAATGGGTCCAACTCCCACTCCCCCCGTGAAAAAGCACCACCGGCGGCAGATACGGCGACTGATCGTTAGACCAGCGATGTGCAACAATCGTCCCAAAGTCAAAATGGGTTTCTATTCTGCGCGCCTGATGCAAATTCAGGCGCACTTCTTGGGACATGGTTTGCCCTTGCGCAAGGGCAGCATTTTCTGCAGCTTCAGCCTGCCATGGCAGCTCAGGCCAATCTTCTTCTCCATTCAAGGCACACCACCCTCTTACCAATTGGCCACAGCATCAATGGAGATTGCATAGCCTGCAATGCCCAATCCACAGATTACCGCTTTGGCCACTGGAGACAAATACGAGTGATGGCGAAACGCTTCGCGCGCATGCACATTGCTGATGTGCAACTCAAGCAGCGACACGCCGGCTCCTTTGACAGCATCCATCAAGGCAATGCTGGTGTGCGTATAAGCACCAGCGTTCAATATGACGCCCACACAAGCACCTTGCGCCTGTAATCGGCCCGCTTCGTGTACCCAATCGATAAGCTGGCCTTCATGGTTGCTCTGGTGAAATCGCAGCAGCAGCCCGTTGCGCTGGGCAGCTTCTTGGCACAGCTGCTCTACGTCTAGCAAAGACTGCGCTCCGTAAACCGCAGGCTCGCGCGTGCCAAGCAAATTGAGGTTGGGACCATTGAGCACAAAAACGGTTTTTTGCATGGTTGTCTCTTTCTGTCGATGAAAAATGGTTTTCGCCAAATTATGGCTGTGCTGACCTAAGGTTGAACTGGACGTCTGCAACCAACACCATGAATCGCGACAGCCTCTGCCTTTTCTAAGAACGGCCGAAACGCCCGTAACCCTGCCCCATCTTGCGAGGCGGCCTACAATTGGCGGCATATGAGCACACCCGCTAACACCAACAACGACATTGCAGAAGTGGTCAAGCCCACCAACTTCCTGCGCCAAATCATTGAAGCCGACTTGGACAAAGGCACCCATGCAGGTCGCCGTTGGGGCGGCTCGCCTGGCGATGCCCAGCATCATCAACAAGGACAGGTTGATGAGGCCAAGATTCGCACCCGCTTCCCACCCGAACCTAATGGCTATTTGCACGTGGGCCACGCCAAATCTATCTGCCTGAATTTTGGGCTGGCGCGCGACTACGGTGGAGTGTGCCATTTGCGCTTTGATGACACCAACCCTGAAAAAGAAGATCAGGAATATGTGGACAGCATCAAGGATGCAGTGCAATGGCTGGGCTTTGACTGGCAAGGTACGCAAGGCGAGAGCAACCTGTACTACGCCAGCAATTACTTTGACTTCATGTACCGTTGCGCGGTCTACCTGATCGAGCAAGGACTGGCTTATGTTGATGAACAATCGGCCGAGGACATGAAGGCCAACCGTGGAGACTTCACACGCCCTGGTATCAACAGTCCTTTCCGCGATCGCAGCATTGCCGAAAACTTGGCCCGCTTTGATGATATGAAGGCAGGCAAGCTGGATGATGGCGCCGCTGTCTTGCGGGCCAAAATTGACATGGCTTCGCCCAATATCAACCTGCGCGATCCCGCGATCTACCGCGTGCGCCATGCTGAGCATCACAACACGGGCAATCAATGGTGCATCTATCCGATGTACACCTTTGCGCACCCTATCGAAGATGCCTACGAGCACATTACGCACTCTATTTGCACCTTGGAGTTCGAGGATCAGCGGCCGTTTTATGACTGGCTGCTGGACCACTTGCGCCAAGGCGGTCTTATTGATGCGCCGCAGCCTCGTCAGTATGAGTTTGCCCGACTCAATCTCACCTATGTCGTGACCTCCAAGCGCAAGCTCAAGCATTTGGTGGACAGTGGCACATTGAGCAGTTGGGACGATCCTCGCATGCCCACCATTGTTGGCTTGCGTCGCCGTGGCTATACACCTGCGTCTATCCGCAATTTCTGCGAACGCATTGGCGTGACCAAAGACTACAGCTGGATCGACTACGCCACGTTGGACGGGTGCCTGCGCGAAGATTTGGAGAACAAAGCCCACCGCGCCATGGTGGTGCTTGACCCTGTCAAGCTTGAACTCACAAATTGGGCCGAAGTCTTTGGTTCTGAAGACTATCTTGAATCTTGCAGCCTGCCAGCGCTACCGCATGCAGCAGAAGGTGAAAGTGTGCCTGAGCGCCACTTCTCCATGGGCCGAGAGGTATGGATCGAACGTGAAGACTTTGCGGAAGTGCCGCCCAAGGGCTATAAGCGGCTGTTTCCTGGCAACAAGGTGCGCTTGAAAGGCGGCTACGTTATTGAGTGCACGGGGTGTGAAAAGGATGCAGCAGGTACTGTGACCAAGGTGCTTGCCACAGTAGTGCCAGATACCAAGAGCGGCACACCAGGTGCGGATGCTGTGAAGGTCAAGGCTGCCATCACTTGGGTGGGTGTAGCTGATGGCATTGAAGCTGAAGTGCGTCTGTACGATCGCCTGTTCACTGACCCTCAGCCCGACGCAGGGGGCAAGGATTACCTGTCCTTGCTGAATCCTGATAGCTTGAAAGTGGTGACGGCCTATGTAGAGCCTTCGCTAAAAACAGCCATCGCCGATGAAAAATTCCAGTTTGAGCGCTTCGGTTATTTTGTTGCTGATCGCAAAGACCACAGTGCACAACATCCCGTTTTCAATAAGATCACGGGTCTGAAAGACTCTTGGTCCAAATAAACCATTGCTTTGTCGCTCAAGGCTGCCTTATTGGCAGCCTTTTTTTCGAGCAATGAATACATAAGCGCAGGTTCTACAACGTCCACATTGGATTTTTAAACAACAGTGAAAATGGCTTACAAGCGCCAAGCTCACGATCTTCCTAGAATCTGCCAGCGCGAGCATGGCAATGCTTGTATGTTTTCAGGAGCAAGCATGAAAAAACTGGCCATAGCTGTTGTAGGCATCACAGGCTTGGTGCTTACGATAGGCCTGTGCGTCAGCTTTTGGGTTGGGCGCCAGCTGCAACAAACCTTTGTTCATACCGTGCAGTCTTGGGGTGAAGACTCTCGTTTGACGATCCAAGTACTGGACTATGACGCCGGCGTCATACGATCTCGCGCAAGCACCTTGTGGTCTTTTGTTGCAGAAGACAGCAGCTACGACATTGTCGTTAGTCACCAGATGCTGCATGGCCCCTGGTCGTCAGGCCAAGCTGCTCATATACAAAGTTTCTTCTATCTCCCTGAAGACAGTGAGCCCGAGCTGATCGCAGCACTGGATGGGCAAGCAGTTCTGGCGCTCGATAGCTGGGTGTCTTGGAGCCAAGCATCGCACCATCACCTGACATCACCCAGTTTTTCTGTGACGTTCGCCGATGCATCGTCATTGTCTTGGGGAGGGTTGCAGTCCAGTTGGCAACTGTCTTCTGACCAAGAAAGCATCGAAGGTCGCTTATTGGCACCCTTGCTGCGGGTTCGGATCGAAGATGGATCACTGTTAGAGACAGAGAATGCTGGACTGCAGTTGGATGTACGCGTTGCGCAGGATTCTCCGATTTGGGAAGGCGTAGTGCAATTGCAGTTGGCCCATGCAGCAGTGCAAGATGCTGCTTCAGTCACGCAATTGGGCCTAAAGCACTTACGCCTGACACAACGCAACCAACGCGACGAGGGCTTGGCAAGCCTGGATTTCGAGGGGCAGCTAGCAAGTTTGGAGATAGAGCAGCACCACTCTCGCAACTGGCAACTCCAGGCTCATGCCCATAGAGTCGATGTGCAATGGCTCGACGCGTTATTGACTTGGCTTCATGCAGGCGATGATGCAGTCATGGCTGCAGACCACGTGCTGGCACAGCTTCCATTGCTGCTACGCAACGATCCAGCATTGTCCTTAACGAAACTGCGGGTGGATACAGAAGATGGCCCTGCTTCAGCACAAGCCGAACTGAGTTACTCAGGCGCATTTTCCGAACCATTTTTATCGCTCCAGCAGCTCAAAGGCCATCTTAAAGTTGATCTACCACGCAGCACATTGCGTTATTTCATTCAGGGCCGTGTAGAGGCTGATTACTTGGAATTACTTGAAAGTATGGGCCAAGACATGGATGAACAACACTTCGCACAAGCTGTCAGCCAAGGTGTGGACAAGCGGCTTGCGACTTTGCTGGAGCACCATGCTTTTGAAGCCCACGATGCACGCCTTAGCAGCGAACTGCTGCTGCGCGATGGAGCGCTTCATCTTAACCACCAAGCAACAGACTGGGAGAGTCTGCTGAACTTGGCGGAAACCTTGTAAATCTGCCGTCACAAGCTGAAGTCAGTGCAGTACCAGAGCTTGACCCATATGCAATCTATACAGCACCGAATGCACCGGCGTTTTTTTATCTCTCAAGCAACTGCTTTGTGCAGCATGCTGGCTCCTGGCTGGACCGCATTGGCACACGCCCAAGACTTGATACTTCCCAAAGATACACGTGTGCCGGGGGGCATAGCACGGCTTTCTTTAGGCCCCTCTTCCGTCAAGCCCCAAGTGACCACCGCGCAAGGTCATCCGGTTCTTGTATTGGGAGACATGATCGAGTGGACAGCTCTGGTGGGCATTCCTTTATCGGCCAAGCCAGGCGTACACAGCGTCACTGTGCGCGATGACGATGGGCTGCAGACGATGGACTTTGATGTGCGAGACAAGCGCTACCGTGAACAGCATCTGAAAGTAGCGCCTAAAACGGTAGATCTTTCCCCTGCCGATGTAGAGCGGCACCAGCGTGAAAGAAAACACCAAGAGCGGATCATGGCGAGCTTCACGCCATCGGCGTTCGAAAGAGACCTGCGCATGCAAGTGCCCTGCGTTGGACGTCAAAGCAGCAGTTTTGGACTACGCCGTGTTTTTAATGGCCAGCCGCGCAATCCACATAGCGGCATGGACATTGCAGCGCCTGTTGGCACAATGGTGAAGGCCCCTCGTTCAGGCACAGTCATCGATATTGGCGACTATTTTTTCAATGGTCTGACCGTCTGGTTAGACCATGGCGAAGGCCTGCTCAGCATGTACTGCCATTTGTCCAGCATCCAATGCGAAATTGGCGATCATTTAGCGGCCGTGCAGGGCTTTTGCAAAGTCGGCGCCAGTGGGCGTGTGACTGGGCCACATCTACATTGGGGCGTTATGCTCAATCGCACCATGGTCGATCCCGCACTTTTTCTGACCAGCTAAACACACAGTCTGCGGCCATCCATTCACTCTTGCTCCAACAAGAGATAACGGCGCATCAACTCAAAAAAGCTTTCGTAAAAACGATCGCTAGTGATGGTTTCACTACCAATCTTGATCATGGAATCGTGGCCTGCAGTTACTGGCACTGATAGCGTCCCGAGCATGCTCACCCCCACACTGGCTGAGTTACTTGCCATCTTGAGGGCAAACGTATCCTGCAAGGCACTGACAAATCCTGTGCTGAGCTTGCCGTCCGCACTCTCCGGCATACAAGTCACGCGTATATGCATCTGCACGTGGCGCTCTGATTCCGGCTGAAAACTCTTTTGGCCTTCAACAAAGTCTGCCTTTGCTGCACTGACGATATAGCCTTGACTAAGCAGCGCACGGCGAGCCGCTTCACACGTTTGCTGGGCCGTCGCATCAAACATGCGTGAATACGTCGCTGCGGATCCAAAGCTTTCCTCCACTTTTGGAAGCTGTCCGGAGCCATCTTTTTTACTGCCTGTATGACCACAGGCTGCCAAAGTGAGTGCGCTCGCGCCCACCACCAGCAGTTGCACTGCAGCGCGTAAGCCCCAGCAGCATGGGTTCCCAAGGTTGAACATCATCGTCGTAAAGCCCAAAAAACACAGCCTAAAGCACTATGCTCACGATT
>JBJEZV010000191.1:0-7896 GCA_051887595.1 Comamonas sp. | reverse complement strand
GGCCAAGCTTGGGTATAGTCATTTGCGGCATTCGCGCCCATGACTTGCAGGAGACTACCTTGGCATACACAACGATCGAGGTTCGCACCGAAGCGGACAAAGTAGGCGTCATCACACTCAATCGCCCCAAGCAGCTCAATGCGCTGAATGACCAGCTCATGAACGAGCTGGGTGAGGCTTTGCACAGCTTTGATGCTGACGAACGCATAGGCTGCATGATCGTGACGGGCAGCGAACGCGCCTTTGCGGCAGGTGCTGACATTGGCGCCATGGCCCATTACAGCTTTGCCGATGCCTACAAAGGCGACTACATCACCCGCAACTGGGAAAGCATTCGCAGCATTCGCAAACCCATCATTGCAGCGGTCAGTGGTTTTGCGCTGGGCGGCGGCTGCGAGCTGGCCATGATGTGCGACTTCATCATTGCGGCAGACAACGCCAAGTTTGGCCAACCTGAAATCAAGCTGGGCATCATTCCTGGAGCAGGCGGCACGCAGCGACTGCCTCGCGCTGTAGGCAAGGCCAAGGCCATGGACATGGCCCTGACCGCCCGCATGATGGATGCAGCTGAAGCCGAGCGTGCAGGCTTGGTCAGCCGGGTCGTGCCTTATGAGCAGATGATGGAGGAAGCCTTGGGTGCGGCCCTGACCATCTGCGGGTTCTCGCAAATCGCCACCATGGCCGCCAAGGAATCGGTCAACCGCGCCTTTGAAGGCAGTTTGAGCGATGGCGTGATGTTTGAGCGGCGCCTGTTCCATGCCTTGTTTGCCACGCAAGACCAAAAAGAAGGCATGGACGCCTTCGTGAACAAACGGCCTGCGGTTTTTTCTCACTGCTAAAAACTGATATATAATCGCGTTCTCTTGGTCGTATAGCTCAGTTGGTTAGAGCGCAGCATTCATAATGCTGATGTCGTAGGTTCAAGTCCCACTACGACCACCAGGCCCGGTCGTATAGCTCAGTTGGTTAGAGCGCAGCATTCATAATGCTGATGTCGTAGGTTCAAGTCCCACTACGACCACCAGGTTTCCAAAAAGCCCGCAGTGCTCACGCACTGCGGGCTTTTTCTTTGGGCATTTATCAGACCAGCTTACTGGGAACTGCCACCATCGAGCTGGTTGGTCTCACCATCACCTTGGGCATTGGTGATGCCCTGGGCCATGCCTGATGCGGGGGATGATCCGCCCTGCTCTTGCGAAGCCTGGGCGGTATCTGCGGTGGGCTGTATGACGTTGATGTGCGCCACGCTGGCAGGCAATGGAACCGCGGGCGGCAAAGACTCACCACTATCTGCCAGCGCCATGGGCCAGACTTGGCGCTCGCGCAGGTAGTCGTCTTTTCCAAACAAAGGCCGGTCGGGATAGGGTTGGTCAAAGCGCTCCACCTCAGCCATGGCGAAGGTGTCAGCGCGAACAATGGGGTCTCCAGCTTCGTGCGGGAAAGTGGCTTTTTCGGCGTGCGAGCGCCCGTCCTGCCCACAGGCGGCCAATACGGCAATGCCTGCCAGCAAGGCAGGCCATCCGGCCATCCAGCGCAAGCGACGGTAATGTGACATGGTGCTTCCTCCTAACACGCCCATCTTGCGCAGGTGCACGGGCAATGTCTGTCAGGCGAGCACTGATGTGGGTGACTTTTTGTGTACGCTTGGGCGCTACACAAAGATGCTGCGCGCCTCGGTAAAACGCGGGGCAAAGTAGACATTGTCCATGCGCACGCGCTGCACAGTGCCACCTTTGGACGGGGCATGCACAAACTGGCCATTGCCCACAAAGATGCCCATGTGCGAGTAGCGCCCGCCTTGGGTGTTGAAGAACACAAAGTCGCCACGCTGCAAGCTGCGCCCTTGCACAGGCACACTGGACTGCGCCCACTGGGCCGTGGTGCGCGGCAGCCGGGCCGAATGAATGCCTTGCACCGCCCATTGAATCAACCCGCTGCAGTCAAAACCGCCTTCGGGCGTGTTGCCACCATAGGTATAGGGCGTGTTGACGACCAACATGGCGCGGGCCAAGAGGGCTTCACGCAAATCCGGCGCCAGACGCAAAGGATTGACAGGCGCCACACTTTTGCCTGCACTGCGCGAGGGCGCAGCGCTGCCGGAGCGCGAGGCTGTGTGCGCAGGTGCTTGCGGCTTGCTGGAGCAACCCGCCAACACCAAAGCCGATGCCAGCAGCAACCAATGGCGCCGCGCCTGAGGCAGCTGCTTATCCGACCAAGAATCAAAAGACATGTACCATCCTGCAAGCTATATACATACAAAACAGGAGCTAGCAGCCTTGGCTGCGCCTGACATTGCGTATCTTTTACCTTGAAAAGCCTTGTGCATCAATGGTTAAAAGCTCTGAAATTTGAGTGTGGCCCATAAAAAAAGCCGCATGGCTTTGGGCGCATGCGGCAGATCGTACAGACAGCGGTGATTAGAACGGCAGCTTGGGCATGCCACCGCCGCCCATCATGCCCTTCATGGCTTTCATGCCACCCATGCGCTTCATCATCTTCATGAGGCCGCCGCCCTTCATCTTCTTCATCATGGTCTGCATTTGCTCAAACTCTTTGAGCAAACGGTTCACATCTTGCACTTGCACACCCGCACCATCCGCAATGCGCTTTTTGCGTGTGGCTTTGATGAGTTCAGGCTTTTTGCGCTCTTTGAGCGTCATGGAGCAGATGATGCCTTCCTTGCGCTTGATCTCGCGCTCGGCCTTGTCCATATCGACCTGACCTGCCTTGGCTGTCAGCTCCGAGGGCAACTTGTCCATTAGCGTCGACAGTCCGCCCATTTGCTTCATCTGCTGCAGCTGTGCCAAGAAGTCATTGAGGTCAAAGCCATCGCCGCTCTTGAGCTTTTCGGCCATCTTCTGGGCGGCATCCATGTCCACGCCCTTGGTGACTTGCTCCACCAGCGCCACGATGTCGCCCATGCCCAGCACGCGCTGGGCGTGGCGGTTGGCATCAAACACTTCGAGGCCATCGAGCTTTTCCGAGACACCGGCAAACTTGATAGGCGCGCCTGTGATCTGGCGCACCGACAGCGCCGCACCACCGCGCGAGTCACCGTCGAGCTTGGTCAGCACAATACCTGTGAGCGGCAGCGCTTCCTTGAACGCCTTGGCCGTGTTGACCGCATCCTGGCCCTGCATGGCATCAACCACGAACAAGGTTTCCACGGGGTTCAATGTGGCGTGCAAATCCTTGATTTCCGCCATCAACAGCTCGTCGATGGCCAAGCGACCGGCCGTGTCCACCAGCAGCACATCAAAGTAGTGCTTCTTGGCGTAATCCAGCGCTGCCACGGCAATGTCGTGCGGCTTTTGATCGGGCGTTGATGGGAACCACTCTGCACCCGCTTGGGCTGTCACAGTTTTGAGCTGTTCGATCGCCGCAGGGCGGTACACGTCACCTGAGACGGTCAGCACTTTTTTCTTGCGCTTTTCGATCAGGTGCTTGGCCAGTTTGGCGGTAGTAGTGGTCTTACCTGCACCCTGTAAACCGGCCATCAAAATAATGGCTGGCGGCTGTGCATTCAAATTGATGTCAGCCACGCCTTCGCCCATGGTGGCAGCCAGCTCGGCGTTCACAATACCGACCAGCGCCTGTCCGGGCTTGAGGCTGCCCAGCACTTCTTGGCCCAGTGCCTTTTCTTTGACGCGGGCAATAAAGTCACGCACCACGGGCAGCGCGACGTCGGCTTCCAGCAAGGCCATGCGCACTTCGCGCAGCATGTCTTGCACATTGGATTCGGTGATGCGGGCCTGGCCGCGCATCTCCTTGACGAGTCGCGAGAGTTTGTCGGTGAGTGCGGATGCCATAAGCTGAATGTGTCCGATGAGAAAAGCATGCGCCGCATGCGGCTTGGCCTGAAGGCCCGGCGCCTGAAGGCAGGGGGTGGGCCAGTGCGCCACCCATGCTGCCCGCCGCGGGCAGCCCTGAAACAACAATCGTGCAATTCTACCCGCTGCCTGCTGGCCGCGCCCCTCGCAGGGATGGCGCCGCCCAGCACCCCAAGGACGCAAGCACCGACAGCCGATAAGGAAAGCGATGCACTCGCCGCCCCAGCATGATGGCCCACCGCTATGATTGCTGCCATGGCGTCGTTCTCCCTTATTTTTAGCCACCATCCCACCTGGGTTGTGCTGCTGGCAGTGGCCGCAATCGCGGCTTATCTCGTCCCTGCTTTGGGAGCGCAGCGCATGGTCGACACCCACACGCGCCTGGCCATGCGCACGGCCTGGGTCTTGCACCTGCTGACACTGGCTGCCGGATTAATGGCCAGCCCCGCTCACTTTGGCTTTGCGCCCGCACTGTCGATGACCGCCTGGCTGATGCTGACCATGTACGCCATTGAGCAGCAGCTCTACCCCAAGATGCGCGCCGTGGGTGTGCTGTCGGTGCTGGGTGCGCTGGCGGTGCTGCTGGCCTTGCTGTTTCCGGGCAAGCCCATGGCCCAGCACGCCTCGGCCTGGTTGCCACTGCATTTGGCGTTGGGCATTGCTTCGTATGGGTTGTACGCAGCCGCTGTCGTACACGCGGGTTTGATGACACGCGCTGAAAAACGCATGCGCACCGCCAGCAACGATGAAGGCGGTATGCCGCTGCTGATGCTGGAGCGACTGACTTTTCGCTTTGTGACCGCAGGCTTTGTGCTGCTCAGCGCCACCTTGCTGGCAGGCTGGCTGTTTGGCGATGCGCTGTATGGCCGCGCCTGGGTCTGGGACCACAAAACCGTTTTTTCTGTGCTGGCCTGGGCAGCGTTTGCTTTGCTGCTGCTGGGGCGTAGCCGTTTTGGCTGGCGAGGTCGCCATGCCGTGAACCTGTTGTACACAGGTGCTGCTTTGTTGCTACTGGCCTACGCAGGCTCACGCTTTGTGCTGGAGGTAGTGATGTTGGGACATCGATCGTGAAATACCTCTTAGTTGCCTTGGTCGTCATCGTTGCCATTGGCATTTGGCGCAACAACCGCCGCAAAGCCGCAGCGCCCCCACCTGCGCCCAAAAAACACTTGCACCATCCCGAAGACATGGTGACCTGCGCGCACTGCGGCTTGCATTTGCCCAGCAGTGATGCCATTACCAGCCCGGACCGCAACCACTACTGCAGCTCCGAGCACCGTCACCTCGGCCCACGCTGAGCGCCTCTGGTCCGACTGGACGCATTCACCCCCTGCTGAGCATCCGCACATCCCTCACGGGCTGCTGCTGATCTAGCGCGTGCTTTGCGCGCTGCTGGGGGTGTGCTGTCATGCCGGTCATGGATCGCACGCCACCTCCCCCCACACACCCTTCGATCACCGCCTGCCAAGATGCGTGGAGCATGCCGCACTCCTTGGGCGGCGCTGCTTTGAGCGCGGCAGCAACGCGCGCCCTGCAAGCCATCGTGGGGCTATCGCCTGCGATGGTGGAACTGCGCCAGCGCATTCCCCGGCTGGCGGCCACCGCTGCCCCGGTGTTGATTACGGGCGAGTCGGGCTGTGGCAAAGAACTGGTGGCACGTGCGCTGCATGCCTGCAGCCTCAGAGCCAAGGGACCTTGGGTGGCGATCAACTGCGCGGCCATTCCTGAAGCCTTGATGGAAGCCGAGTTCTTTGGTGTGCGCAAAGGCGCGTATACGGGCGCACTGTGCGACCGCCCAGGCTTACTGCAAAGTGCACGCGGCGGTACCTTGTTTTTGGATGAAGTGGGCGAGCTGTCGCTGCCGCTGCAGGCCAAGCTCTTGCGCGCTTTGCAAGAGCAGCGCGTTCGCCCCTTGGGGGCAACGCAAGAAGAAGTGGTGGATGTGCGCATCCTCAGCGCTACACACCGCGATCTGACCCTGGAAGTGCAACGCGGGCGCTTTCGGCAAGACTTGCTGTACCGGCTGCATGTGCTGGGCTTGCACGTGCCGCCCCTGCGCGCGCGGCGTGAAGACATCATCCCGATTGCACAGGCCCTGCTGGCGCAGCTGGGCCAAGCGCGCCCGCCGTGGTGGCCGGTGCTGCTGCAACACCTGTACCAAGCGCCTTTGGCAGGCAATGTGCGCGAGCTGGAAAACATGGTGCAACGTGCGCTGGCACTGGGCCAGGTAGAAGAAGCGCCGCTGCCGCAACCGCCCCCTGCTCCTGTGCCTGCGGTGCTGAGCTTGCCGCCCCACCTGCCCACTTGGCTGGACCGCCAAGAGCGTGCAGTGCTGGTACAGGCGCTGGAGCGCACCGGTTTTAATCGCACGGCAGCGGCCCACTTGCTGGGCTTGAGCCTGCGCCAGATGCGCTACCGCATGGAGCGTCTGGGCATCGCCAAAGTCCAGCCCAGCCCGCTGCAAAGCAGCGACAATGCCCCGCATGACGTGCAGCACTGACACCTCTTTTCCTTTGTGGCACAACGGCTGGCTCAGCACCGCACAGCACCGCCCTTCTCCGAATTTTGGACCGCGCCCGGCAGGCGCCAGCATTGATTTGGTGGTGGTGCATTCCATTAGCCTGCCTCCCGGGCAATATGGCACGGGCTGCGTGCAGCAGCTGTTTGGCAATACCTTGGACTGGGGCGCCCACCCCTACTTTGAAAGCATTCGCGGGCTGGAGGTTTCGAGCCATTTCTTCATCGAACGCACGGGCCAGCTGTGGCAGTTTGTCAGCTGCGATGACCGCGCTTGGCACGCCGGAAAATCCCACTGGCAAGGGCGCGAGAACTGCAACGATTTTTCTATCGGTATTGAGCTCGAAGGCCTTGAAGGTCTGTGCTTTGAAGACGCGCAATACGCACAACTGCGCACGCTGTGCGCACAGCTGCAAGCGCATTACCCGGTGCACCAACTGGCGGGGCACGAGCACATTGCGCCAGGCCGCAAACAAGACCCCGGCCCCGGTTTTGACTGGCAGCGCTTGCAAGCCGATCTGCAGCATGCCGACATTGGCTTGGAGCTACCCAAACCATAGCTACCTGCCTTTGACAGCGCACACTTTGCGCATGTTTTATATTGGAATATGGCTTACTACAAAGGCAAGCAGCTATGGATGAGATAGCTCATAGCTCCACGACATCACAGACGATGCTTGCGCTGCACGCACCATCTGCCCACTTGCGGTGGGCTGGCTCACCATGGCAGACACGTTGGCTGCCCACAACATTGTTCTAGGGACTTACCGCTAGACGTTGCGCAAACCACGCGTGGCTGTTGCTGCCCTTCATGGAAGATTTTTCTTCTGTGTGAGTGCCATCAGCATCATGGCGCTGAGTCCATGCACTGCAACTTTGCCATCCATCGCATCCACCAGTTCAAGCTCAAAATTCGCACCTGCTGGCCACGCCATCAAGGCCGACATTGATCCCCTGTTTTGCCGCGCCGAGGCACGCTACGTGCTGGGCGTTCATGCCTGTATGTTCCATCGCGCTATCTGCGCTCCATTGCCCTACGACGCTTCACGCCAATTGGTTTCGATGAGGTGCTTGCAGGTGAGGGAAACTCGTTGACTTGGATAAACAAAATCTTCGACTAGAAGAAGGAACGTCACTTCTTCGAGACATGACAGATCGAATACCAATCAAGTGGCGCACTTTCTTGGAACTAACACATGAGAAAGCCTCGCAAACTCTCACAAGGGAATTCATAATGCGCCCCATGCCATCACAAATTATTTCTACAGGTGATGGCATGGGGCGTTTGTGTGCCCATGCGGCAAGCACTCCATGTCGCAATGGTTCTTGCATCGCACTTCAATCGCGATCGCGCAAATGCTGTGTGCAAATTGATGAAGGAGAAAACAATGGCAACTGCAAAGAAAGCGGCTGATAAAAAGGCCACCACCGCAAGCAAGGCTGAAGCAACTCAAAAGGCTGCTACCACCAAGGCCGCTGCTACTTCCAAGAAAACAACGACCACCAAGGCTGCTGCACCTGCTAAGAAGGCTGCAACGACCAAGGCTGC
>JBJEZV010000190.1:4553-8270 GCA_051887595.1 Comamonas sp. | reverse complement strand
CCCAACAGCACCAAGCGCGCAGATGCAGGCAGCGCGTCAAGCAGGCCTGCCATCATCTCCAAATGCACCATGGAGGCCTCATCCACAATGAGCACATCCACGTCCAATGGCTGCCCTGCATGAAAGCTCCAGCGCCGCGTTCCCGGGCGCGCGCCCAGCAAAGCGTGCAAGGTGCGCGCAGCGCCCACGCGCTGCACCAGCGCCTGCAAATCCAAGGCATCACCTATGCTGCTTTGCAAATCTTCCAGCGCCGATTCAATGGAAGCCTTCAGACGTGCTGCCGCTTTGCCTGTCGGCGCTGCCAGCGCTACGCGCAATTGCGCTGGGTCATCGGCCGTTGCAAACAACAGCGCCAACAAACGCGCAGCTGTATATGTTTTACCGGTGCCAGGTCCACCTGTAATCACTGAAAAACGACTGCGCAAGGCTACCGCACAGGCCACCTTTTGCCAGTTGCAACCGCTGGCAGAAGGGGCAGGGAAAAACTTTTGCAGCCATGCGTGCGCCGTGGGCTCGTCCACGGCGTGCGCGGAGCCTTGGCTGCGACGCAATATATGGCTGGCGACTGTGCGCTCGTAATCCCAATAACGGCGTAGATACAACAACGGTGATGTACTGGGCCCCTGCGCCAACACCAGGGGTTGACCGCTGTCGAGCGCATCTGCCAGTCGCACCAGCGGGCATGCCTGCAATGCCTGCAACCAGGCATCCGGTGTGTGAGGCAACTGCACCCACAGCGCCTGCAGATGCGGCACGTCGTCTGCATCCCAACCCAACACCGCATTGGTGTGCTCGACCAACTCTGGCAGCGAGACACAGCTGTGCCCGCGTCCTTCCATGTGCGCCAGCAGCGCTGACGCCACCAAGACACAGGGCTGCACCTGGGCTGCTTGCTCATACAGCCATGCCGCCAACGCCACATCCAAGCGCCGCAGCATTCCTGCATCGGCCCATTGGCGAAGCACCTGCAGCACATTCTCTGCCGTCAGAGGCTGCGCCTGCACCAAGCCCGCTTCAAACAAATCCAAAGTGCAGGTATCCAATCTACGTTTGCGCATCATGCAGTGACCTCATTCATCAACCGATGCAGGGCATGCAACAACTCCAGCGCAGGCTCCACCACATGCACGCCTTGGGCCGGGCCATCCAGGCCGCGCAAGAAGAAATACAGTGCCCCCCCCAGATGCTGCTGGGGCACATAAGCCGCACCCAGTCGGCTGTCGAGCAAACGATCCAATGCCAGCATGTACAACGCGGCTTGCACGTCATAGCGGTGTTGCAACATGGCGCTCTCCAAAGCCGCCGCATGGTAGGCCTGTCCGTCGACGCCCAAATAATTGCTCTTGTAGTCAAGCACCCAATAGCGCCCTTGGTGGCTAAACACGAGGTCGGCAAACCCCATCAACATACCGTGCAAGCTGCGGTCAGGCAGCACAGGTCTGTCCATGTCCGGCAAGATGTACTTCCGGCACAAGACATCCACCTGCCTTGCCGGCAATTGCGCGACTGGCAGCCAGAACTCCATCTCTGGCAGCCTGGTGCTGATCTGCGCCAGCGTGCAATCCAGCGGGGGCAATGTGTGGTGCACCACATGGCGCAACCACTCCAGGGTGTCCTTCGCTTGCTCTGCGCGGCCTGCGCGCTCGCAGCGGCGCAGCAACTGCTCGGCCAATCGCCCTTGTCCATCAGGCTCCAGAGCAAAGTCTTCGCTCTCCAACCACTCCAATTGCTCGTGGATGAAATTACCCACTAGCTCTCCGCGCATAAAGCGGTGCCACACTGCTGCATCCGCTTGCGCGGGCTGCAGCCTGCGCACCACCGGCATAGCCGCATTTGCCACCATGTGCTCGTCTTCAGCTGCACGCACGTTGGTGCCAGGTAGGGCCACCGCCTCATGGCTTTTGCCACGCACCAGCCGCGAAAAACTCGCGATGCTCCACTGCGTGTCGAACCGTCCTTGGTAGGGTTCAGGCTCACAAAGCGCATGGCCTCCTTGCCGAGCCTTATAGCGTTCCAACGGCACTTTGGCGGGCAGGCTCTCAACGCGCATATCGGGGCAGCCTTTGGCCAGTGCCTGTAGCGCGTCTTGCCACCCTGGCAATTCCATTTTTTGGCCACCATTGAGCAAGTAGCCGCAGCAGCTCAAGTGGTTGTCAAGGGACACCCCAGAACGTGTCTTGCGATTGAGTGGATACAGTCCGATCCACGCCAAATAGCGAGGCCGCGTCAAGGCCACGTAGAACAGGCGCACATCCTCTTGCAAGCGCTCGTCATCGGCCTGGGCTTTTTGTGCACTGTCTGGCGTGAGCAGAATGTGCTTGTTGCCCGCTTCATCCCGCACCGCCACCCAACTGCGTTTGTAAGTCTTGTGCTCCATCGCAAACGGCAGGCACACAATGGGATATTCCAAGCCCTTGCTCTTGTGCACGGTGACGATCTTGACCAAATCTGCATCGCTTTCCAGACGCACAATTTGCTCTTCAACATCCATGCCTGGCGACTCCAGCTGCGCTGCAAACCAGCGCAGCAAGGCTTGCTCGCCTTCTAGCGTGGCACTGGCGTTTTGCAGCAGTTCGGCCAAGTGCAAATAGTTGGTCAAGCGGCGCTCGCCGCCCATTTCTCGCAGCCAGCGTGCAGGAAGATCCATGCGGTGCAGCGTCTGACGCAACATGGCCAAAACGCCCTGGGTTTGCCAGATTTGGTGCAGCTGCGCGACTTCCCAGCTCTTGGCGTCAAAAGCTTCATCATGTGCGCTCAGCCACGCCAACTCTTGCAACGACAAACCCATCAACCGTGTGGCCAGCCCCGCGCGCACAGCACGCACGTCACGCGGCGCAGCCACTGCGCGCAGCCAGTACAGCAGGTCTTGTGCTTCAGCGCTGGCAAAGACGGATTCACGGTCTGACAGGTACACCGTGGCCACGGCCCGTTCATGCAAGGCGCGCTGCATCAGCCGCGCTTCGTGGCGGTTGCGCACCAAAATTGCAATGTCATTGGGGCACACTGGGCGGCGCGTGCCATCGGCCTTCACAAAGTGGTTGTCCGGCCCATTGAGCCACTGCACGATCTGCGCAGCGCAGGCCTGCGCCATGTGCTGCTGCAGCTTGCGCCGTGGCATCGCCTCCCCTTGTGCGTCATACCAGGCCAAGTGCATGGCCTCTGAAGGCTTGCCGCCAAGGTGCAAAACTTCATCACGCCCCTGCGCTGCCACAGGCTCAAAAGGCAAGGGTGTTGCGTCTCCACGGCGAAACAAAAATGCGCCCCGTGGCCAGCGCTGCTCTGCATGGTCAAACCAGTGATTCACGGCCTGTACCAGACCGTGCGTCGAACGGAAATTGGTTGCCAGCACGTAGTGGCGTCCTTGCGTGGCCGTACGGGCACGCATGTAACTGTGGATGTCTGCGCCACGAAAGCCGTAGATCGACTGCTTGGGATCGCCAATGAGCAGCAGCGCGCTGCTCGGGTCATTGGCCTGCGTGCAATAGATCTGGTCAAACAGCCGGTACTGCAGCGGGGACGTATCTTGGAACTCGTCTACCATGGCCACAGGGTACTGCTGCAAGATGCGCACACGCAGCGCTGCGCCCTGCTCGCCTGCGAGAGCCCGATCCAGTCGCACCAGCATATCGGCAAACCCGAAACTGCGCGCCTGTTGCTTAAGCCACTGCATCCGGCGGTTCACATCGGCTGCGGCATGGGCCAGCATGCTGGCGCGCA
>JBJEZV010000190.1:0-4453 GCA_051887595.1 Comamonas sp. | reverse complement strand
GATTGCTCCAACACCCACTGCCGCATTGCAGGCCACTTGCTTTGCCACTGGACGACCAAGCCTTGCAGCTGCGCATCAAACTCCTGCAGCAAGCCATCCAGACCGTGGTCTGCACAGGGGAAACTGCCCAGATCATCCCGCTGGAGACTGCACAAATCCTGGAAAAAGGCATCAAAGTTTTTCCAGCTTTTGAGCACCCACTGCAGCAGCGTGCCTTGTAGCGGGTAGCACTGCTGGCGCCAGTAATCTTGCGCGGCTTCTTGCAGTCGCTGTGATTCATCGCTTTCCAGCGTTTCATCAAACAAATTGCCACTGTCAAACGCATGTTCACGCAGCATGCGCTGGCACCAAGCATCGATGGTGAAAATCGCTGCATCGTCCATGCACTCTGCTGCCATGGCCAGTTGCCAAGCCGCTTGCGTGCGCGATTCAGCATCTGGGTAGTCCTGCAGCAAACGTTGCAAGAAATGGTCGATGTCTGGGCTGCTGCGTTCACCCCGAAAGCAGGCAGCCGCCTCCACCAGCCGCGCACGAATGCGGTCGGAGAGTTCGCGCGTGGCAGCGCGTGTAAAAGTCATGACCAAAATTTGGTGGGGGAGCAAAGGCGGCAACCCTTGCTCAGCCCCTCCCTGATGGCCCAACACCAGACGCACATACAGCGCAGCAATGGTCCACGTCTTGCCAGTGCCAGCACTGGCCTCTATCAGTCGGCTACCGAACAGTGGAAAGCTGTGCGGATCCAGGGTGTGGCGAGTGCTCATGGGAGTTGGAATTCAAACTGTGGCTCCACGCCACATCAGTCACATAACGGCAAGCCCAGTCAATCATGGGCGCATACAAATCTTTGGCCAAGGCTTGCAATTGGCCATCGGCAGCCAGGCTTTCAAAGCTGTCAAACAAGCGTCTCCAATAGGGGTCTTTCCCATCGGGAGGAGCCCCTCGGCCGCTGCTATCGCCTTCAAAGGCTTTTTGTGCCGCCTCTTCATCTTTGAGCAACAAGGCCAAGGCGGTGTCGCGCGGCAGCGGCAGTGGTTGCTGCAGACCTTGGCGCCAATACTGCAGCAAAGTGCCCAGCGCCTCTTGCGCCGCTGATGCAGGCATGGGCGCTATGCGCAGGCAAGTGTCACGGCCAATCACCGTGACATCTACTTCGACCTCGCATGCACTGAGCACCAAGCTCTGCACATACAGCGGCAACAAGCGATACAGCGCCACTTGCAGCTCTCGTGGCGCATCACTGCCCGGCGCAGGCGCCAACTTCATGGCCTCACGCATGCGCAAAGCGCGCGGGTTGAGCACCACCCACTGCGGCAAGATGCCGGGCTCTGGTTGTGCTTGCATCCACAACCCTCCCAGCCAGTCGTCCACCTGCGCAGCAGCATGCGCAAAGTGCAAATGCACACGCTCGGCGGCCGCTGGAAACTGGCGGCGCACATGCAGCCATTCCCGCAGGCTGGGCACCAGCGTATCGTGCAACTCTTGGAGCACTTGCTGGCCCACCCCCGCCAAAGGCAAACGCGCCGCCCTTTGCAAGCTGCGCAGCCGGGCTTGCAGCAATTGGGTGACCGCGTCACCGTCTTGCCAACGCGCGCCGCACTGTTCCCAATCCGCGATGAATTGCTGCTGCAACTCTGCACTCAGGCCATAGGCTTGCAAGCCATCGAGCTGAAACAGCTCTTGGTCAGGTGGAGCATCTTCTTGCTCCGTGAAGCGCACACCCAAGGCATGTTGAAAATACGCCCGCGCAGGATGGCGCAGAAACTGCGCCAGCTGTGCCACGGTGACTTGCTCCGGCACGTCCACAGGCACAGGTTCTGGAGTCATAGCTTCCTGCGCAGCAGAGGGTTGTGCATGGGCGGCGCGCCACTCCAGCGCGTAAGTGCGCAAGGCGCTGCCAGGGGCAAAGTACTGCGCGCTAAAAGGCTGCAAGGGATGGTGCCAAGTGCGTTCACGCAGCAACGTATCCTCCCCTTGTGCGCCACGCCAGCCACTGGCCAGATACTCGCGCAGCTGTGCTACCAGCACCGATGGCGGCTGCTCGCTGTTGTCACGGATATGGTGACCCGACCAGCTGATGTACAGCGTGCGCCGCGCAGACAGCACCGCTTCGAGCATCAGCTGTCGATCGTGGTCTCGGCGTGCACGGTCGCCTGGGCGGTAATGTCCAGGCAGCTGCATCAAGTCAAAGTCGCTGGGCATGCTGCGGCGCGGGTAGTCGCCATCGTTCATGCCCAGCAGGCACACCACTTCAAACGGGATCGCACGCATGGGCATGGGCGTGGCAAACGTCACGCCACCCGCACGAAAGCGTTGCTCCAGGGAGGGCTGCTCAAGCGCCTGCATCCACGCTTCTTGCGCCACGGCCAGCGGAATCGGCTGCGTGTATTCCGCCTGGTCACAGGCCGCTTGCCACCGTGCCAGCGACTGCTCCAAGCTATCGAGCACTGCACGCTCTGCCTCGTCTTGCGGCTCGAACATGTCCTGCGCCAACTGGCGCAGCCGTTGTGCCCACACATCGGGCTGGGCATCGACCAAGGCATCATCCCACCAACGCATCAAGCGCTCTAGCAGCGCTGCCAAAATGCCGGCCAGCTCGGCATCCAGCCCCCCCACCTCGTCGTAGGGCTCGATATCGTTCCAGGCCGCAGACTCCTGCAATCCGTAAACTCCACGCACGCGTTGGCTGCCTGTGGCATAGCCCAGCAGCATGCGACGCAGTCCAAACCAGGCGCTGTTGTGGTCACCACAGGCTTGCAGGCCCAGCTGTGCCCGCTGCTGCGCATGCAAGCCCCAGCGAATGCCAGCACCCGCCATCCACTGCGTCAGTTGCGGCACATCCTCTGCGGCCAGCCCAAAGCGCGCAGCAATCGCAGGCACATCCAGCAAATCACAGAGCTCGCTGAGACGACAGCGTTGCAAAGGCAATTGCAACAACCATTGCAGCGCCAGCACCATGGGGCTGGAAGCACGTGCGCTCAAGTCCGCAATATCAAACGGGATGTAACGCGCATCGTGCCGCCCATACTGGCCAAACACCGCACGGATTGCCGGTGCTGCGGCTTGAATATCGGGCAGCATGACAATCACATCCCGGGGCTGCAGTGCCGCTTGGTCCGGGGTGGCAGGCTGCGCCAACAAATGCAACAACTGGTCGTGCAGCACTTCCAGTTCCCGCACCAAGCTGTGCGCGCTATGGAACACGATGGACTGGTCGCTGGCCACGACCCGGTGCTCGGGCTGTGTGGCTTTGGGGTGTTCCGCCAAAGGCAGCAAATCCCGAATACTGCGCTGCACTTGCTGCAGCAAGCTGCCTTGGTCTGCAGGCTCGTCGTCAAACAAATCCACGCGCGGCCAGTGCCCGCGGTCTGCGGTTTGCAGGGTCTGGTCGTACTCGTCCAGCAAACGCACATAGTCGCGACTTTGTCGGCCCCACGCAGCAAGCAGCGGGTGCGCGTGGGCATGCATGAGCGCCAAGGGGATCGACGCCAAATCCCGGCCCTGGCGCAGCGGTTGGCGCCTGCGCTGCTGCTGCAGCAACTCGCGCCCGCTGATCGCATCGGCCCAATGAAAACGGCAAGGATTGGGCACGGCCAGCACCACCTGCGTGTGCCGGGCAATCACATCCAAAAAGCTCAGCATGGCCAGTGGCACATGGCTCAAGCCAAACAGCACCACCCGGCGCGGCACAGACAGCGTTCCGGGGGGCGCTTCACGCAGGCGCTGCATGACTTTTTCTCGCAACGCAATGCGCGTGGCCGCCAATTCTTGCGGCTGCAGATCTTGCAGCACGGCGCGCCACAGTTGCGGTTGCCAGCCTTGTCCGTCTGGCACTGGCGTGTCGGGGTGCCCAGGCCGCATCAAGACATCGCGCCCCTGCTCCCAGGCGTTGAGCCAATCGCCCCGGTAGATTTGGTACTGGTCGAACAGGTCGGCCAAACGCTCGGCCAACTGCAGCAACCGCTCTGGCTCGCCGGGCCGCAAGAAGTTCGCAATCGGCGCAAAGGCTGGCTCATGCAGCAAGCCTGGCAGCAGGCGCATCAAACGCCATGTCAGCGGCACTTTGTCGAGCGGCGAATGCGCAGGCACTTCGTGCTTGCCCAAAATCTGCCGATACACCCGCCAGATAAAACGCGCAGGCAGCTCCACCTTGGCCGCCGCACACACGCCCAACTGCTGGGCCATGCGCATCTTGAACCATTCGGCAGTGCCATTGCTTTGCACCAGCACCACCTCTGGCTCCAAAGCATCCAGCGGATGCGCACGCATCCACGCCATCAGCGTGTCGGCCAGTGTTTCGGTGGTGTTGCCGTGCAGGGCGACCAAGCCCGTGGACATGGATGAAGCCAAGAAGCCCTCTCTGTGTTGTTATTGGAATGCGAAAACGCCTAGCTTGCCACGCCTGCGATAGCCGAACAAGCGAAGTGGCGAGCAGCTCCAAAAACATCAAATAAGG
>JBJEZV010000189.1:28620-47897 GCA_051887595.1 Comamonas sp. | reverse complement strand
TTGGTGCCGACATAGCCCCAGCGCTTGGCGGTTTCGCCGGGCGCGGTGGGGTCCAGTTGCACCAGCGGCATTTCGCGGTGGATGAGTTGAACCACGTCCGCCGAGGGCAACACCTCGTCCATGCACCAGCCGTTGGTGGCGCCTACGTCCATGTATTCGATAAAACGCAGCGTCACGCCCGCGCCGCGGAAGTGCCGGGCCATGGGCAAGATCTGGTCCACATTGGTGCTGCGCTTGACGACCATGTTGACCTTGATGTCCGACAGCCCCGCTTCACGCGCTGCTTCGATGCCATCGAGCACATCGGCCACGGGAAAATCCACATCATTCATGCGCCGAAACACGGCGTCATCCAGGCCATCGAGGCTAATGGTCACGCGCTTCAGGCCCGCTTGTTGCAGCGCCGCCGCTTTGCGGCGCAAAAGCGAGCCATTGGTGGTGAGCGTGATGTCCAGCGCATCGCCTTCAGGCGTGCGCAGCTGTGCCAGTTGGGCAATCAGCTGGTCCAAATCCTTGCGCAGCAGGGGCTCGCCGCCGGTTAGGCGGAACTTGCGCACACCATGGGCTGTGAAGATGCGTGCCAGGCGCGTGATCTCTTCAAAGCTCAGCAGCGCCTTGTGCGGCAGATAGGGATAGTCTTTGTCAAAGACGTCCTTGGGCATGCAATACGCACAGCGGAAATTGCACCGATCAGTGACGCTGATGCGCAGATCGCGCAAAGGCCGTCCGCGCCCATCCAGCAGGCGCCCAGATGGGGCCACAGGGGCAGCATGCAAAGGTGCTTGGAGCAAGCCATACCTTTGCTCAACCAGAGGAATCACGCGATCAACCATAGACTGACGATTGTGCCCCAAGGCTGCCAGCCGCGTCAGATTTGGGGTTTGTGTGAATGGTCCTCGCTACCTGCGGTGGCTGCTGTGTTCGGTGCCGATGGCGGAAAGGCTGGGCCTTTGCCTTCAGGCCAGCGCCAGCCCTGAAACTGCGGATAAAACGTGGCCACAGCCTTGCCGTTGAAGTCCCAGCCAGTGCAGCGTCCCAGGTAAGCGGGGGGCTGATCGGGCGTGGTCGTGAACGCCGAAATAATGCTTTGGAACGCAGCGGTGGCCATATTGCCCAGTAATTCACGCAAGTGGGTGCAGCCGCTGACCTGGCCCAGATGGGTTTCGATGGATTTGCGCCAGCCACGCGCCATGGAGCAGCCCACCATCTTTTGCATGGCCTGCAAGGCCCCGGTGCAGCCGCCAAAGGGGTGCGAGGGCATGCTGGCCTCAATCGCATGTACAACGAGTTGGGTGTCGACCGTGCAGCGAATAAACATGTGGTGAATGGGTTCGCCCGCCTTGCGAATGCCTTGGCCATTGGCGCGCGGCATGTCTGCGGCTTTGGTGTCGAGCAACTCCGCTTCGATATCCCACAGACCGTCGTCGCGCTCAAAACTTTGAAAATTCACACGGCGCACATGGCGGGGACTGCGGGCAACGGGTGGTGTTGAAAGCGACATTGTTCTAATTAAAGTGAGCTTCAGGCCTATGTATTTCAAGCATTTGCAAATGATTTGATTTGCAAAATGGCTTGCAACCAAGGCATACAGCTATCTATTCTGATGCTGGATGAACGCTTACACGCTCAATCTCAGCGTTTGGCGCGGTTCAGAGGCTGCAGATTACCACTGCATGAGCTTGGATCGCTGCAGCGTGATGGACGCTGGGCTTACTGCGCCCAGAGGCAGCAAGCGTCGCGCCACAGGCACAGCAGGCACAAAAAATGAAGCGCTTGCACGGATATTCCCGTCACATGAAAGAAGGCTGCAAGGGCATGGCTCTAAAATCCTCAGGTTTTCCCTCAGCGGGATTTATTTCTTTAACCTGAAATTCCATCATGTCCTTCGAAAAACTGACTCCCGGCAAGAACGCCCCCGAAACTTTCAACGTGGTGATTGAGATCTCCGCCAATGCCGATCCTGTCAAGTACGAAGTAGACAAAGAATCGGGTTGCGTGTTTGTGGACCGATTCATGGGCACTGCCATGCACTATCCCGTGAACTACGGCTACGTGCCCCAAACTTTGGCTGGCGACGGTGACCCTGTAGACGTTCTGGTGATGACACCCTTCCCACTGCCATCGGGCGTGGTCGTGCCTTGCCGCGCGATTGGCATCTTGCACATGGAAGACGAAGGCGGCGTAGACGGCAAGGTGCTGGCTGTGCCCACCAAAAAGATTTTGCCTGCCTACGACAAGATCGAATCGCTGGCCGATATCCATGAGCTGACCCTCAACCAAATCGCCCACTTCTTCGAGCACTACAAGGACCTGGAAAAGGGTAAGTGGGTCAAGGTGCTGGGCTGGAAGGGCGTGGACGAAGCCCACAAAGAAATTACTGACGGCATCGCCAACTACAACAAGGCTTAAAGCAGCAACTGGGTGCTGTTCTTTACATAAGAATATGCATTGAGCGCTGTAAAAATTTGTTAATGTGCAGTCTCTTTTCGGAGGGGCTGCATTTTTTTTGCCTGCAGCCCGGCCACTTTCTCTGGAGTTGAAATGGTGTTGGCAAATTTGCGCATGGCTTCGAAGTTGGGTTGGGGGTTTGCATTGGTCACCTTGCTGACCTTGGCATTGGGCGCCACATCGCTGTGGCAAATGCGCCAGATGCATCACAGTACAGAAACGGTGGTGCAGCAGGCCATGCCCAGTGCGCTCAGCGTGAGCGATCTGCGTACCCTGTGGAACCGCGTGCGCCGTGCGGAAGCTGGCATCTTGAACGTGAACAGCGTGGCCGAGGTCGATGGCTATGCCGCCCAAATCGACAAGCTGCTGCAAGACATCGCGCAGCTGGAATCGCAATACCAGTCGTTGTCACGCTCAGAGGCGGAGCAGTCGTTGCTGACCGATTACTTGAGCGCCCGCAAAAATTACTTGGACACGCAATTGAGCTTTGTGAAAATGGCGCGTGACAAAGACTACAACCAGCTCGATGGCGACATCCTCATGGGCGATGGCGTGACCATCTTTTACGTAGGCACAGCCGAGCCAGCTTTCGTTGACATGGTGGAAACCATGGGCAAGTTGACTGCCCTGAGCCGCGAGCAAGCAGCAGCCACAACCCAAGAGGTCGAACAAAGTTTCAGCTTTGCGACGCGTGTAGTGATTGCCGGTATGGCGCTGGCTGCGGTGTTGGCCGCGGTGCTGGGCTGGCTGATCACGCGCGCTGTGACGCAGCCGGTCAGCGATGCCGTGCGTGTGGCACGTAGCATCGCAGAAGGTGATCTGGATCTGGAAGTGCCACGTGGCAGCCGCGACGAAATGGGGGTGTTGCTGCAGGAGCTGTCCACCATGCGTGACAAGTTGGAGCAGGTGGTGGGCGGCGTGCGGCAGAACGCTGAAAGCGTGTCTTTGGCCAGCCAAGAAATCGCCCTGGGCAATGCGGATTTGTCCAGCCGCACCGAAGAACAGGCCAGCGCGCTGCAGCAAACAGCGGCATCCATGGAGCAGATGTCTTCCACGGTGCGCCATAACGCCGACAGCGCGTCGCAGGCCAATCAACTGGCCATGAATGCCTCGCAAGTGGCGGTGCGTGGTGGGGAAGTGGTGAGCCAAGTGGTCACCACCATGAAGGATATCGACGCCAGCAGCCAAAAAATCGCTGACATCATTGGTGTGATCGACGGTATAGCGTTTCAGACCAATATCCTGGCACTGAATGCCGCCGTGGAAGCCGCGCGTGCCGGTGAACAAGGCCGTGGTTTTGCGGTGGTGGCCGGTGAGGTTCGGGCACTGGCAGGACGCAGTGCGGAAGCGGCCAAGGAAATCAAACAACTCATCGGCGAAAGTGTGGAGCGCGTAAACCAAGGCACCAACTTGGTCAGCCATGCAGGCACCACGATGCAAGAGGTGGTGAGCGCTATTCGCCAAGTATCGGATTTGGTCGCAGAAATCAGCGCGGCCAGCAAAGAGCAAAGCCAGGGCGTTGGTCAGGTGAGTGATGCCATTGCGCAGATGGACCAAGCGACCCAGCAGAATGCTGCCTTGGTCGAAGAAAGCGCTGCAGCAGCCGAAGGCCTGAAGCGTCAGTCACAAGATCTGCTCGCTGCGGTTTCGAGCTTCAAGCTCAAACACGCGGCATTGCAGCATCAGCATGAGGTAATTCAATCCTTGCCGAAGCAAGTCTCAGGCAGTTGCACAAAAGCCGAAAAGAGGATGCAGCCCCATACGGCGGTATCGATGCAAACACCCAAAGAGGACTCAGGAAATCAACCGGCATCCCATGCCAACACACCAGCACTGCAATCGGCGCAACAAGATCAAAAGCAAGGGAAATTACCTAATCACACGCAAGCTCAACCAGCAGTGACGGCCAATAGCAAAGAAGATGATTGGGAAACCTTCTGAAACAGTCTGTGGTTAATGGCTTGAAATCAACACCTCGACCGGTCGGCTCGAGGTGTTTTTTTTTGTAGGACGTCGATCTACAAGCTGCATCAGCATTGGATTTGCGGGGCAAACAGAAAGAAGTGGGTAAATTTTTGTAACGAATTTAGGAGTACGCTGTCATTTCACGGAGGGCTTATACGCCCACCATCAGCGGCCAAGGAAATATTCCTTTAAGGGGAGACATGTGAAAAACCTAAAAATTTCAACACGCTTGTCTGCTGCTTTTGCGGTTCTGGTGGCAGTTTTGTTGGCTGTAGCTGGAGTCGCTGCCACCCAACTAGCTGCCATGCACCAAACGCAGCAGCGCATCACAGACAACATTTTGGTCAGCGTTCAATTGATCAATCGCTTAAACACCGACTTGGCCAAGGCACGTTTGCTTGAGCTGCGCCATGTATACAACGAAAGCTTGAGCTACAAAGAAAACATTGAGCGCGAGATGACGGCGCTGCAGGCTGAGATGGATCAGATCAAGACGGAATATGTGCCGCTGATCAATACGCCGCAAGAACAAAACCTCTACAACACCTTGCTGGAGCAGCGCAAAGAATATGTGCAGCTGATGCAGACGTTGTTCACTGTATCGCGTTCGGGAGATAGTGAAAAAGCGCGTGAAGTGCTCGGCGGACGTTCGTTGGAATTATTCAATCTGTCGACCAAAACGTTGATGGACGTTATAGCCATGAAAAATGCTCAGTCGGCCTCAGAGGTGGCCGGAGCACAGCGTGTGTACGACCGTGCGCTGATCATGCTGGCAGCGGTCGGCATTGGTGCGGTTTTGCTGGCCATCGTGGCAGCAGTGTGGATCATTCGTTCTATCCAGCGCCCGCTGCGCAGTGCCGTGGATGTGGCGGATCGCGTGGCACAAGGTGATTTGACTGCAGATATTCAAGTGCACAGCAAAGATGAGTTGGGTCTTTTATTGGCAGCTTTGCAGCGCATGCAGCAGAGCTTGGTGCAAACCGTGCAGACGGTCCGTACCGGCGCAGAAGGTGTGGCTTCAGCGAGCAACCAGATTGCGATGGGCAATGCAGATTTGTCCAGTCGTACTGAAGAGCAGGCCAGCGCTTTGGAAGAGACAGCCGCTTCGATGGAAGAGCTGGGCTCTACAGTGCGTCAGAATGCCGACAACGCGCGACAAGCCAATCAGCTCGCGCTTAATGCTTCATCTGTGGCCAGCGAGGGCGGTGAAGTGGTAGGCCAAGTGGTTGACACCATGCGCGGCATCAATGAGAGCAGCCGCAAGATTGCCGACATCATCGGTGTGATCGATTCCATTGCATTCCAGACCAATATCTTGGCGCTTAATGCGGCGGTCGAGGCTGCGCGAGCGGGCGAGCAAGGCCGTGGTTTTGCCGTGGTCGCGGGCGAGGTACGCAACCTTGCGCAGCGCAGCTCAGAGGCTGCGAAGGAAATCAAGGGCTTGATCACTGACAGCGTTGAACGTGTGGAGCAAGGCAGCCAGTTGGTGGATAAGGCTGGGCACACCATGAGCGAAGTGGTCGCGTCAATTCGCCGCGTCACGGACATCGTGGGTGAAATCAGCGCGGCCAGCACGGAACAAAGCCAAGGTGTCGCTCAGGTGGGTGAAGCAGTCACGCAAATGGACCAAACCACCCAGCAAAACGCAGCCTTGGTGGAAGAAAGCGCTGCCGCTGCCGACAGCCTGCGCAAGCAAGCCCAAGAGCTGGTGGATGCGGTGGCCGTCTTTAAACTCAATACATCGCAAGTTCCAGCTGCTGCTGCGCGTGCTGTGCAGCAGCCAATGCCTCAAGCCGCACCGCACCCTGTGCGTCGTGAGCCGGAGCCTGCGGCGCCTACGGCGTCTAAGTCGGTGCGCGCTTTGGCTGCAGCGCCACACGCCACGCGCAAAACCGAAGCGCCAGCTTCGATTGCCACCAAGCCAAGCGCTAAAGTGCGGCAGGAGCAAAGCAGCCACGAAGATGAGTGGGAAAACTTCTAAATCACCTGTGGGTGCCTGATCTATAGACAGCCGCGTTGCATGTGCAACGCGGCTTTTTTGTGGTGGCGCTGCTGTCAACTGACTCAGGGTTATCTGCAATACGTGTTCTTGCTTGGAGTAATAATCGCGCTTTCTGTTGTGAAAGCGCTTTCGCAACTCTTGCGTGTGCTCGCTTACGGTCAGCCAAAGGTCTTTTTCCCATGACCCTCTCCATTTGTATTGCTCAAGACAACTTCACTGTGGGTGATATGCACGGCAACGTGCAAAAGATCATTGCTGCTGCAGGCGACGCTATGGCGCAAGGTGCTAGCCTGCTTGTGACACCTGAACTGGCTTTGTGCGGTTATGCCGCTGAAGACTTGCTCTTGCGTGAATCTTTTCAAGCTGCCAGCGATGAAGCCTTGGCCATGCTGGTGCAAGCCAGTTTGCAGTGGCCTTCGCTGACACTGCTGGTCGGACATGCGCAACGCGTGCCTGGTACCAACCATCGCTTCAATGCAGCCAGCTGGATTCGGCACGGCGAAGTGCTGGGCCGCTACCACAAGCAAGCACTGCCCAACTATGGCGTGTTTGACGAACTGCGCTACTTCACGCCTGGCCAGAGCGCCAGTGTGATGGAGGTGGAGGGTGTGCGCATGGGGGTGCTGATTTGTGAGGATGCCTGGGTGCCTGAGCCCGCAGCTGCTGCCCGCGCTGCCGGGGCGCAGATGTTGTTGGTGCTCAATGCTTCGCCCTATCACTTGGGCAAGCAATCCGAGCGCGAGGCCATGCTGCAGCAGCGTGTGCAAGAGACCGGACTGCCTGCCATCTACGCGCACATGGTGGGCGGGCAGGACGAGCTGGTGTTCGATGGCAATAGCTTTGCAGTCAACAGCGATGGCCGCATTGCCATGCGCGCGCCTGCATTTATCAGTATGGTGCCGCGTGTGGAGCTGACGACGGATGGCAGCGCAGTGCAGCTGCGAGGTGAAGTCGCCGAACCCGACGATGACAACGCCAGCCTCTGGAAGGCTTTGGTGCTGGCTGTGCGCGATTACGTTCGCAAAAATGGCTTTCCTGGTGCGGTGCTTGGCCTTTCGGGTGGCATCGATTCGGCGCTGGTGCTGGCGATTGCTGTGGACGCTTTGGGCAAAGAGCGTGTGCGTACGGTGATGATGCCTTCACCTTATACGGCGGATATCAGCTGGAAAGATGCGCAGGAAATGGCCGATCGAATGGGTGTCATGCACAGCGTGATGGCGATTGGTCCGCAATTTGAGGCTTTCAAAACAGCACTGTCCGTGCCTTTTGATGGTTTGGTGGAAGACACGACCGAGGAAAACTTGCAGGCGCGCATTCGTGGCACTTTGCTTATGGCTTTGTCCAACAAGTTTGGCTCGATCGTCCTGACCACCGGCAACAAGAGCGAACTGGCGACCGGTTACTGCACCTTGTACGGCGATATGGCGGGCGGCTTTGCAGTGATCAAGGACGTGTTCAAAACTCGTGTGTTTGAATTGGCACGCTGGCGCAATGCCCACAACCCTTTTGCGACCTGCGACCAACCTATCCCTGAGCGCATCATCACGCGTCCCCCCAGTGCGGAGTTGCGACCCGATCAAAAGGATGAAGACAGTTTGCCTCCTTATCCCGTACTGGACGACATTGTTCGTCGCTACGTAGAAAATGACGAGACCATGGACGCCATCGTGTCTGCAGGACACCAAGCGGCCGATGTCGATAAACTCGTGCGCTTGATCCGCATCAACGAGTACAAACGCAGACAAGCTCCTGTCGGGCCCCGTTTGTCTCCCCGCAGTTTTGGCAAAGATTGGCGCTGTCCGATCACCAATGGCTTCAAGCGCTGATAGGCGCTGCTGCCTTCACCTGATAATTTGAAATTCCCTTGGAGTCTCCACCATGAAAATGATTACAGCCATCATCAAGCCCTTCAAATTGGAAGAGGTGCGTGAGGCTTTGGCGGAATGCGGCGTGACCGGCCTGACGGTGACGGAAGTCAAAGGCTTTGGCCGCCAAAAAGGGCATACCGAGCTGTATCGTGGCGCTGAATACGTGGTCGATTTCTTGCCCAAGGTGAAGATTGAAGTGGTGGTAGCCAGTGAAGATGCAGACCGCTGTGTGGATGCGATCGTGGCTTCTGCACGCACGGGCAAAATTGGTGACGGCAAAATCTTTGTGACAGCGGTAGAAAAAGTCGTGCGCATTCGCACCGGTGACTTGGACAACGCTGCCATTTGAGCTGGCTTAAAGCTGTGCCATTGAAAAAGCGATCCCATGGATCGCTTTTTTGTTGCCAAGGCAGGCCTGAAAGTGCCTGCCTTTTGGTGCTTTAGATCACTTCGCGCAAATTCGTGCTTTCGCGGGATGTGCCGGCTGTCTCCACCAAGAATTCGAGCAACGCGCTGCTGTTACTGCCTGCGCGCACCAGATCCATTTGCCAAGCCCCCATGAACCCTTGAGAGACGGTATTGTTGAGAAATTGCAGCAGTGGCTGGTAATAGTCTTGTACGTCAAGAAGGCCAACGGGTTTGTCGTGGTAGCCCAATTGGCGCCAAGTCCAAATCTCAAACAACTCTTCAAAAGTACCAATGCCACCAGGTAGTGCCAAGAAAGCATCGCTGCGCTCTGCCATCATGGCTTTGCGCTCGTGCATGTTGGCAACGATGTGCAGTTCATCGCAGGCTTGGTTGGCCAGTTCCTTGTCAACCAAAGCTTGGGGGATCACGCCAACCACACGGCCACCAGCTTGGCGCGTGGCTTCAGCCACCATGCCCATCAGACCTGTTTTTCCGCCGCCATAGACCAGTTGACCACCGCGCTCGCCAATCCATTGGCCGACAGCTTTCGCCGCATCGGCATAGGCTTCGATAGCTCCGGGACGGGAGCCGCAATACACACAAATAGAAAATGCGGGAGTGGTCGACATGCAGAAAAAAGTGGTTAGCTAAAGGAAGAAGAGGAAGAGGGCAAAGCACGGTCTGTGATCAAACGCGTACCTGCCAATGCATCGTGAAGAAATTGTCGCTGCGGATGAAAACGGCTGAGCAATGCCCATACGGCGATCCAGCCCAGCGTCAATACAGCGACTTCGGCCAGTGGTAGCTTCCAAGATGCCAGAACGGCCAAAGGAGGAAGCAGCCACAGCCAGCACAAGGCATAGCGCGCCAGTGCGCGGATGCGAGTCAATGGGCGACCGGTTTTATCGACAACGCGGATGTGCCAGGTTTTCATGGCCAGTGTTTGTCCGCGATGCCAAAACCAAACGAAATACAGTGCAAGTACCACGAACAACAGTAGTTGAAGCGTACTGGGTGACAGAGGCTCGCCAAACAGCACGCCCACACTGCCCAGCACCAATCCGCCGACAAAAACCACACCAAACAGCAACAGGCTTTCATAGAGCCAGCAGGCCATACGGCGTCGCAGGCTGGGTGCTGTGAGATCGGTGGGCAGCGTGGCTGCTGTCGTCTTCAAGGTCATGGTCGGCCAAGCTTAAGTGAAGGGGCAGCCACTACAAAGATCATCAGTGCGCGTGGGATGGCTGCGGCGGAGTCTCTGGAGTCGGTATGGCCGCCGGTGTAGCAGGTGCGGGTGAGGAGGCAGCACCTTCGTTGAGCGCCTCCAATGGGGGGAGGTCCACGGTGGTGCTGATTTGCGGAACTAACACTGGCAAGCTGGAAGCCGGAAGTGGCTCCATTTTGGCTGGGCTTTCTACCAAGGGCAGCAGGTTCGTGCTGGGCGCTGCCTGCGGCGAGTGAATCGGCGCAGTTTCCACCACCAATGGGGTAGGTACGGGATGGCTGGTCACTTCGACGGGGGCAGGTGCAGCCGGAATATGCACCGGAGCCACCGGCTTTTTGGCAGGGACTTGAGCCAGCTTGCGTTTGGCAGCTTTGGTTTTTTTGGCAGCCTTGGCTTTGCGTGCTTCTTCAGCCAGACGCTGTCTTTCAGCCTCACTCAAAGCTTGGTATTCGTCCCATTTGGCCTGCAATTCTTGCGGGCTCAGTCGTTTGATGTTCTCAAAGTTCAAACGGGCTTGGTTGCGCTGCTGAGCGCTGAGACTGGCCCATGTACGCATGCGGCTATCGAGCTTGTTGCGTTCTGACTCATCCATGCTGGGATAGCGGTCGGCCAGCACCAGCCATCGACGTTTAGCCAAAGCACCCATGGTGTTCCATCGATCACGCAGCGGTGTCAACACCTGTCTTTGCGCAGCAGTAATGTCACGCCAATCGGGGCCAGAAGAGCTTAACCGGACGCGAGAATGCGCATCGCTGCTCAAGGAGGCGCCATCATCATCGTGTGCCTGGGCCGCCAGCGCAGGTGGTACGGCGCTGGGCACCATGGCCACTTGAGAGACGCTCCAGATACCACCTGCTGCCAGGCCCAACAGCAACACGCTTGCAGCAGTCAATGAGACCCAGGGCGAGCGATTGGTGGGAGTAGAAGCAGAAATCAGTGGCATGCCATTGCAAGTGTAACGACTGACAACGGCGCGGCAAACGTGGTTGTCAGCAGATCGATCAATTACGGTGTATCAGAGACGGTAGATAGCAAAAAATGCTGGAAACCGGGGTCAGTAAAGGCTGCGGGGGGCAACTCACTGGTGAGCAGCGCAGCATCCACTTCTGCCACGTCCACCGTTGCGCGGCTATCTTGGTCAATGCCAATGAACGTCAGCGCAGCTGCTAAGCCTACGAGTGGCAAAGCTGTCAACGCTCGGCGCAGCCAGACCGGCGTGTTGTCCGAGCCAGAGCTGCCAGCCTGACCCAGCAAGGCCGTGCCGTCCGCCTGCAAGCCCATGGTGATGCTGGCGCTTTCGCTGGAAGCTGCACCAAGGAGTGCCGAAGCGCGCTTACGCTGGGATAGCGCTTGCACGCGGGCAGCGCGCAAACGCTCTGTGACCACGTAGGAAAGATCGTGATTGCTTTGAGACAGGCGCGCAGTCAGCTTGCGGGCAAATTGTTCGGCCGCAAACTCATCGTGATGCGAAGGTGTGGTCATAACTCAATTCCTTTGGCTTTCAGCGCCTTACTCAGAGACTGGATGGCCCGGAAGCAGTGCGTTTTCACGCTGCCTTCCGAGCAACCCATGACGGCAGCAGTCTCTGCAACGTCCATGTCTTCCCAGTAACGAAGCAAGAAGGCTTCCCGTTGACGTGCGGGAAGCGCTTGGATCTCATTTTCAATACTTTGTAACAATTGAGCCCGCTGCGTGAGTGTTTCAGCGTTTTGGCTCTCTTCGTTCTCTGAAGTTCCGGCGTGTACTTGCAGCCAGTCAAAACCATCATCATTCGGGTCATCGCCGTGGGCGATGTCACTCATGCTCGTAAAAACGGCATTGCGCGTTTTTTGGCGCCGAAACCAGTCCAAAGTACAGTTGGACAAGATGCGATGAAACAACATGGGCAGCTCTTGTGGCGGTTTGTCGCCGTAGTGCTGCGCGAGTTTCAGCATGCTGTCTTGCACGATGTCCAAGGCGGCTTCCTCGTCACGGACGTGGTAGAGCGAGCGCTTGAATGCGCGCTTCTCCACGCTCTTGAGGAAGTCAGATAGCTCTTGTTCGGTGGCCAAGACAGGGGTGCCCGGTAAGTTCTATGTCTCACAATGCTGCCAAAGGTGTAACCAGATGCAGCTTGCGGCAAAGTTATCCATTATCGCACTGCGTTGGCGAAGTGCCTAAAAAGCGTTAGCCAAAACATATGTTGCAGTGCCATAATGACTGCTTGCAATTCAACAAGGCAAACGGGTCAAGGTCCGGCGCTTACCATTTCGCCCATGTCCATTGGCCTCAAGTCCTGAACCGATCCCACAAGGATTTTGGCGAGGGGCACCCAAGGTTTTTCGTTAGAGAAATTCACAAAGGTTGATCATGGAAATCTCCAAAGCAGAGCACGCCAGTGCGGCAGCTGCTTCTACACAAACGGCGACCCAAGAACTCATGGGTTCCGAAATCCTCGTCAAAGCACTGCAGGCCGAAGGCGTTAAGCACCTCTGGGGTTATCCCGGTGGCGCGGTCCTGTATATCTACGACGCGCTGTACAAACAAGATTCGATTGAGCACGTGCTTGTGCGCCACGAACAAGCTGCTGTACATGCAGCCGATGGCTTTGCACGTGCTACGGGCGAAGTGGGCGTAGCACTGGTCACTTCTGGCCCCGGTTTGACCAATGCCGTCACCGGTATTGCGACGGCCTACACTGACTCCATCCCTTTGGTGGTGATCAGCGGCCAGACGTCCACCGCTGCCATTGGCACCGACGCTTTTCAAGAGTGCGACACCGTGGGCATCACACGCCCCATCGTCAAGCACAACTTCTTGGTCAAAGATGTGCGCGATCTGGCAATGACCATGAAAAAGGCTTTCCATGTGGCGCGCACTGGCCGCCCCGGGCCTGTGGTGGTTGATATTCCCAAGGACGTGTCCTTCAAGAAGGCGCCTTACAGCGGCTATCCACAGAGCGTGGAAATGCGCTCGTATAACCCCGCCAAGAAGGGCCACTCCGGTCAAATTCGCAAGGCTTTGCAGTTGCTGCTGAGCGCCAAGCGCCCCTATATCTACACCGGCGGCGGCGTGCTGCTGGGCAATGCCAGCGAAGAGCTGCGCACCCTGGTGGACTTGCTGGGCTATCCCGTGACCCACACTTTGATGGGTTTGGGTGCTTACCCTGCCAGCGATCGCAAGTATCTGGGCATGCTGGGCATGCACGGCACGATCGAAGCCAACAACGCCATGCAAAACTGCGACGTGTTGCTGGCCGTGGGTGCGCGTTTTGACGACCGTGTGGTGGGCAATCCCAAGCACTTCATGTCGGTGGAGCGCAAGATCATCCACATCGACATCGATCCATCGTCGATCTCCAAGCGTGTGAAAGTGGATGTGCCCATCGTGGGCGATGTTAAGGATGTGTTGACTGAGCTGATTGCCATGGTGCGCGAGGCCACAGCCAAGCCTGATGAAGCTGCGCTGTCGCAGTGGTGGCAACAAATCGAAGGCTGGCGCGGCCGTGACTGCCTGCAGTTTGATCGCGCCAACAAAGATGTGATCAAGCCCCAAGCCGTGGTGGATGCCCTGTGGAACATGACCAAGGGCGAGGATGTGTACGTCACTTCCGACGTGGGTCAGCACCAGATGTGGGCGGCGCAGTATTACCGTTTTGATGAGCCACGCCGCTGGATCAATTCGGGCGGTCTGGGCACCATGGGTGTGGGATTGCCATACGCTATGGGCGTCAAGCTGGCCATGCCACAAGCGGAAGTTTTCTGTATCACGGGCGAAGGCTCGATCCAGATGAACATCCAAGAATTGGCGACATGCCGCCAATACAACACTCCGGTGATCATCTGCGCGCTGAACAACCGCTATTTGGGCATGGTGCGCCAGTGGCAAGAAATTGAATATTCGGGCCGCTATTCCAGCAGCTACATGGATTCGCTGCCGGACTTCGTGAAGCTGGCGGAAGCATATGGCCACGCAGGCATTTTGGTGGAAGACCCCACCAAGGTGGAGTGGGCCTTGCAGGAAGCGCGCCGCATTGCACGTGAAGAAAACAAGTGCGTGTTCCTGGACTTCCGTACCGATCCCACCGAGAACGTGTTCCCGATGGTGCAAGCCGGCAAGGGCATTACCGAAATGCTGTTGGGGCCTGACGACCTCTAAGCAATTATTAAAAACATAGCTATTAGCCTTTGCTGTTGCTAGTTTTGCAAGTGATAGGAGTCGCAACCCCTTGTAAATCAAGGGCACTGCGCTTCGATTTTTGACGAATCTATTGCCTGCCAAGCCTGTGACTTACCGGTCACAGGGGAGGGCAGCGAAAAGAGGGATCTTTCACCATGAAACACATCATTGCCGTGCTGCTCGAAAACGAGCCCGGAGCCTTATCGCGCGTGGTCGGCCTGTTTTCGGCCCGCGGCTACAACATTGAGTCGCTCACCGTGGCGCCGACCGAAGATCCTTCGCTCTCGCGCATGACCATCCAGACCACCGGTTCGGATGACATCATTGAGCAAATCACCAAGCACCTGAACCGTCTGATTGAAGTCGTGAAAGTGGTGGACCTGACCGAAGGCTCTTACACCGAGCGCGAACTCATGATGGTCAAGGTGCGCGCCGTGGGCAAGGAGCGCGAAGAGATGAAGCGCATGGCGGATATCTTCCGCGGCCGCATCATCGACGTGACCGAAAAAAGCTACACCGTGGAGCTCACGGGCGATCAGTCCAAGAACGATGCGTTCTTGCAGGCCATCGACCGCACGGCCATTTTGGAGACCGTGCGCACAGGTGCTTCTGGCATCGGCCGCGGCGAACGCATTTTGCGCGTTTAAGTGGTGGTTCAACCTACACTGCGCATCGCACTTTTTATTTCTTACACCCATCGATACAACTGGGACAACTGGAGCCAAGCATGAAAGTTTTCTACGACAAAGACTGTGATCTGAGCCTGATCAAGGGCAAGACCGTGGCCATCATCGGTTACGGCAGCCAAGGCCACGCGCACGCACAAAACCTGAACGACAGCGGCGTGAAGGTCATCGTGGGTCTGCGCAAGGGTGGTGCTTCTTGGAACAAGGTTGGCATGGTGCCCGGCCTGACCGTGATGGAAGTGGACGATGCGGTGAAGGCTGCCGACGTTGTCATGATCTTGCTGCCCGACGAAAACATCCCCGAGGTGTACAAGAACAACGTTGAGCCCAACATCAAGCAAGGCGCTGTGCTGGCCTTTGCCCACGGCTTTAACGTGCACTACAACCAAGTTGTGCCCCGTGCAGACCTGGACGTGATCATGGTTGCCCCTAAGGGTCCTGGCCACACTGTGCGTTCCGAGTACCTCAAGGGCGGCGGCGTGCCTTCTTTGATCGCCATCTACCAAGACAAGTCTGGCAAGGCCCGTGATATCGCTTTGTCTTACGCCATGGCCAACGGCGGCGGCAAGGGCGGCATCATCGAGACCAACTTCAAGGAAGAGACCGAGACCGACCTGTTCGGCGAACAAGCCGTGCTGTGCGGCGGTGCGGTGGAACTGGTGAAGATGGGCTTCGAAACCCTGACAGAAGCGGGTTACGCGCCTGAAATGGCTTACTTCGAATGCCTGCACGAACTCAAGCTGATCGTGGACCTGATGTACGAAGGCGGCATTGCCAACATGAACTACTCCATCTCCAACAACGCGGAGTATGGCGAGTACGTGACCGGCCCTGAAGTCATCAACGAAGAATCGCGCAAGGCTATGCGCAATGCTTTGAAGCGCATCCAAAGCGGCGAATACGCCAAGATGTTCATCAGCGAAGGTCGCCTGAACTATCCTTCCATGACTGCACGTCGTCGCCAAAACGCTGAGCACGCCATCGAGCAAGTCGGTGGCCAGCTGCGCGCCATGATGCCTTGGATCTCCAAGAACAAGCTGGTAGACCAGACCCGCAACTAATGGCTGGTTTTTAACGCTGGTGTGTAGTCCGTCTCCTGCGGCTACACAGACCAAGGCCACTGCCTGCGCAGTGGCCTTTTTCTTTGCTTGGAGTAAAGCCAACACCGCTACACTGGTCGTTAGAGCAGTTGGTGAAAACGGGCTGCGTAAAATACTATGGTTTTAATAGCTGATGCCCATTCAAGGCGCAGCGATCTGGAGGTGCATTACATGCATGACAGCAAATCCACCCAAGAGGGTGACACCGGCGTGGTGGTGCGAAAGCGCCGCAAGGGCATTTACATCCTGCCCAATCTGTTTACGCTGGCCGCACTGTTTGGTGGTTTCTACGCCATCGTCATGGCGATGAACGGACGGTTTGACTTGGCCGCCATCGGCATTTTCTGCGCCATGGTGCTCGACAGCCTGGACGGCCGTGTCGCGCGCATGACCAACACCCAAAGTGCATTTGGTGAGCAAATGGACTCGCTGTGCGACATGGTGTCCTTTGGTGTGGCGCCTGCGCTGGTTGCGTATGAGTGGGCCTTGAAGGGCTTGGGCCGCTGGGGCTGGATTGCCGCCTTTGTGTACTGTTCCTGCGCAGCGCTGCGTCTGGCACGCTTTAACGTCAATACCGGTGTGGTCGACAAGCGCTGGTTCCAGGGCCTGCCTTCTCCTGCTGCGGCAGCGCTGGTCGTGGGCTTTATGTGGGTGCTTAACGACTACGGCGTGGTGCGTGGCGATGATGGCCTGCTGACGTGGGTGCAGCTGATGTGGGTGATGTTTTTCCTGACGCTGTATTCGGGCTTGACGATGGTGACCAACGTGCCTTTCTACAGCTTCAAGGATGTCAACATGAAGCGCAGCGTGCCATTTGCCGCCATTGTGCTGATTGCACTGGCCATTGCCATCATCAACATTCACACGCCGACCGTGCTGTTTGCTGTGTTTGCTATCTATGGTTTCAGCGGCTATGCCGTGTACCTGGTGCGCAAGATGAAGGGTCAGCAAACCAGTGTCATCAGCACTTCTAAGGAAGAGCCTGAAGAGCGTGGTTTGCACCACTAAGAAAAAACCGCTCGCCAGCGCGCGTGGAACTGTGCTAGAGTTGATCGCATGAATTACCTGTCGCTAGCCCTACTACTGAACATGTCCAACGGGCAGATCTAGTAGCGCGCGCGTACACCACCCTACTTCCAAGGCCCGTAGCTTCCAGCGACGGGCCTTTTTTGTTGGGTTGCTGGGGACCAGGCCAAATTTTCTTGAATCACGAAAGAGAGCTCCTATGTCGATGTTGCAGAACCCCGCAAGCAAATACCGTCCTTTTGTTCCTGTGCGTTTGACCGACCGCACATGGCCTGATGCTGTGGTCTCCAAGCCCCCTGTGTGGTGCAGCGTAGACCTGCGCGACGGTAACCAAGCGTTGATCGAGCCTATGGACATTGAGCGCAAGATCCGCATGTTTGAGCAGCTGGTCAAGATCGGTTTTAAGGAAATCGAAGTAGGTTTCCCTTCGGCATCGCAAATCGAGTTCGACTTCATGCGCAAGCTCATCGAGGAAAAGCGCATTCCCGATGACGTCACGGTGCAGGTGTTGACCCAGGCGCGCGAGCACCTGATTCGCCGCACGTTTGAAGCCCTGGAAGGCGTTCCCCGCGCCATCGTGCACCTCTACAACGCAACCGCCCCCATCATGCGCCGTGTGGTGCTGGGCATGAGCGAAGATGAAATCGTCGAGCTGGCACGCACCAATGCGCAGCTGTTCAAGGACATCGCGGCCGAGCACCCCAACACGGATTGGACTTTCGAATACTCGCCCGAGATGTATTCGGACACCGAGGTGGAATTCTCCAAGCGCGTGATCGATGCGGTCACCGAAGTCTGGCAGCCCACGCCTGAGAAAAAGTGCATTATCAATTTGCCCACCACGGTGGAGCATTCCAGCCCCAACATCTTTGCCGACATGGTGGAGTGGACACACCGCAACTTGCAGCGCCGCGATGCCATCGTGTTGTCGGTACACCCCCACAACGACCGTGGCACCGGCACGGCAACGGCTGAGATGGCGTTGCTCGCAGGTGCAGATCGTCTGGAAGGTTGCCTTTTTGGCAATGGCGAGCGCACGGGTAACCTGGACATCGTCAACGTGGCGTTGAACATGTACATCAACGGCATTAGCCCTGGCTTGGACTTCTCGGACATCGACGGTATCCGCGCCACGGTGGAGTACTGCAACCAGTTGCCCGTACACCCTCGCCATCCGTATGTGGGTGAGTTGGTCTACACCTCTTTCTCCGGCTCGCACCAAGATGCCATCAAAAAAGCATTCGCAGCGCGCAAGGAGAGCGACATCTGGGATATGCCTTACCTGCCCATCGACCCCAAGGATCTGGGCCGCAGCTACGAAGCGGTGATTCGCGTCAACAGCCAGTCGGGCAAGGGCGGCATTTCGTATCTGCTCGAAGCCGAATACGGTTTGCAATTGCCACGCCGTTTGCAAATTGAGTTCTCGCAGGTGGTGCAGCAAGAGATGGATGCCCTGGGCACCGAATTTACTGCTGCCGACTTGTGGAAAATCTTCCGCAAAGAATTCGGCATGGACGTCCAGCAGGCGCCCCAGTACCGCATCGAAGAAGCCGATGGAGTGGTCAGCCTGTCTGCCAAGCTGGCATGGAATGGCCAAGAGTTGGCATTGCAAGGCCGTGGCACGGGGCCCATCGACGCATTCGTGCAAGCCTTGTCTGAAGCGACGGGCCGCAGCGTGCGCGTGATGAATTACTCTGAGCACGCAGTGGGCGAAGGTGCCAATGCCCAAGCCGTGGCCTATGTGGAAGTACGTGTGGACGACAGCCACACTGTGTTTGGTGTGGGTATGGATGCCAACATTGTTTCAGCTTCAATCCGTGCGATTTTGTCCGGCCTGCGTCGCGCACCGGTGACACAAACCGCTTAAAGCAGCCTGGCGCCAACGGGAAATTTCAGACCTTTGACAAGTCCCGCTAGGCGCCTTCTCAGGCATGCTGCCGCACGTTGAGCGGCGACAGACGGCGCAAGATCGTGCGATCTTTGCGCCGTCTGTATTAGTTGCTCTTAAATAAATGCGATGGAGTGCTCACTGCGTGCTACAAACGGTAGCCGCAGTCCTATAATTTCTGGATTCGCTATCGAAAAGTTCAGCAAAACCCCGAGGGTTTGGCGGCTTTTTTGTGGCCGACTGCACATTTTTTCCTGTCTTGTCCGCTGCCGCCCGGAGTACCGCATGCACCATCGTCGCACCACTGCATTGGGTCGATTCGCCAAAGCCATGGCGTTGTTCGCTTTAAGTTGTGCACTGGTAGCCCCGACGGCTTACGCATCCAAGACAGCACCTGCCAAAAAGACCACCGCAACAGCGGCCAAGAAAAAGTCGACCGCGCCTGCAGCAGCGCGCAAGGCGGTGGCCAAGAAAACCAACAAAGCCAGCACTTCACGCAAGGT
>JBJEZV010000189.1:0-28520 GCA_051887595.1 Comamonas sp. | reverse complement strand
CAGCGCGCAAGGCGGTGGCCAAGAAAACCAACAAAGCCAGCACTTCACGCAAGGTGGTGGCCGCCAAAAAGGGCAAAGCAGCCTCTAAAGTGGCGGCGCGCAAGTCAGCGGCCTCACGCACGGTGGCAGCGGCGGCCGCTGGGGCAGCAGCCGTGGCGGTGACACGACCTTCCTTTGGGCAACTGGCAGGCTTGCACCAGGTGTCCGATCCTTTGGATTTGAAGTCCAGTGTGGCGTTGGTGGTTGATCAAGACACCAAGGAAGTGCTGCTCAGCAAGAACGACCATGCGGTGCTGCCGATTGCCTCGATCACCAAGCTGATGACCGGTTTGCTGGTGGCCGAAGCCAATCTGGACATGGATGAAGTCCTCACCATCACACAAGATGATGTGGATACCGAAAAGCACAGCGGCTCGCGATTGCGCGTGGGCACGCAGCTCACCCGTGGCGAGATGCTGCACCTGGCGCTGATGTCCAGTGAGAACCGGGCTGCCCATGCATTGGGGCGCACTTATCCTGGTGGGCTGGAGCACTTTGTGCACCTCATGAACATGAAGGCCAAATTGCTGGGCATGAGCGAGACGCAGTTTGCTGAGCCCACAGGTTTGTCCAGCCGCAACCAATCCAGTGCGTTTGATTTGGCCACACTGGTCAATGTGGCGCACGCCAATCCACAGGTGCGCAATCTGTCCGTCTCGCCCGGTCGTGAAGTGGCAGTGGGCAATCGCGTGCTGCAGTTCAACAACACCAACCGCTTGGTCAAAAACGACAACTGGAATATCGGCTTGCAAAAGACTGGCTACATCTCCGAAGCGGGGCGCTGCTTGGTCATGCAGGCTGAAGTGGCAGGCCGCAATTTGATCATGGTGTTCCTGGATTCGGCGGGCAAATACAGCCGTCTGGGTGATGCTGAGCGCGTGCGTAGCTGGGTGCAGAACCTCGCGCACGATGGTTCTATGCTCACAGCCAAGCACACCGTTGCGCCCTAAGCATTCGTTCCAGCAAGCACTGCTGACGCAGCACAAACACATAAAAAGAAGCACCTTGCCTTTGTAGCTAGCGGTTTTCCGTATGTTTTGTATCGGAAAACCAGGCTGTACAAAGGGAAGGTGCTTCTTTTTTAGACTTTTGAGAGCGACGCGCTTGTTTGTTCCGAGTTTGCATACCTACCGCTTGCAAATAAAAAAACGCCCGGGCAGGGCGTTTTGTCAGTAGCCACTCGGGCTGCTGGGAGCGAGGCTGATTAGTAGCCGCCGCCATAGCCGTCATTGCCATAGCCGACATTGGGTCGGTTGCTGGCGCGGAACTCGTGGCTGCCACCACCGCTGCGGCCTTCTTCGCGAGGACGGGCCAGGTTGACGATGATGGAGCGTCCATCCACCGACATGCCGTTGAGCGCGGAAATAGCGGCTTGCGATGCCTCGGCCGATGCCATTTCGACAAAGCCAAAGCCTTTAGAGCGGCCGCTGTCACGGTCCATCATGATCTTGGCGGATGTCACGGTGCCGAATTCAGAGAAGTTGCTCTCCAAGCTGGCGTTGGTCACGGAGTAAGGGAGATTGCCAACGTAGATTTTGTTGCTCATAGGAGCCTTTCGGTGGTCGATGGGCGCTCGGTATGGCGCATCGCATCGGGGGAGTAAAGAGACGGCGCTGCACTGGCAGGCCATGAAGATCGGAGAGTTGCCGGGCTCAGCCGACCATTGGCGAAGACAGGGCCGATGTCTATAGCCGCCCTTGGGCGAGGGCATAGCTGTAAGCCGCTTCGGACGATACGAAGGTCTTATCAAAGCGGAACACACGGCAATAGTTGCTGTTGTGTCGGGTGCGCTGCATGGCAAAAGAAGCTTGAAAACGGCCGCAAGCCATCGGGTGTGTGGCGGGCGTTAAAAAGTACTTGCCCATGGGGATAGAGAGTTGTGGAATTTGGAACAATCAAATGACAGGACTTGCAAGACCTGTTTGAGCTGAGAGATCGCGAGGGTTGCTGCTCTACAACCATCGGGGCGAAAAAATTCGCGAAGGGTATCACGCCGCAGTCCGTCAGGAGGAGGGCGATGTGCTGCGTTGCATTGGAAGAATTTGCGCAGCACGGGCTATTGTGCGATTTTTTATTAAAAAATCAAACTTTATTCTTTTTATTTCTAAAACGAATGCCTTCACGCCAATAGTTTTGGCTGAGCGCCAGCACCTTCGTGGCCATAAAAAAAGCCCTGCAACCTGAGGCTGCAGGGCGGGTATCTGTGGCGCGGCGTACTGGAATCGAACCAGTGACCCACAGCTTAGAAGGCTGTTGCTCTATCCAACTGAGCTAACGCCACCACCGATCAGCAAGTTGGAAAAACCGAATTGCTGAGTCCGCAATGATACCTTGCTCAGAGCGTGTTTGGACAGTGAACGCGCCTTACTCTTCTTCAAACACCATGTTGGGCAGCGTGGTCACGCGTGCGACTTCGCTCAGATCGCGCAGCACGCCTGTTGCGTAATAGCTGTAAGGCGTATCAGGCTCGAGCGCCGCCGCTGCCAAATAAGCCAGCGGCTGGTTCATGCTCACGTAGTAGCTGCCTGGGGCGGCTTCCATCGTCGCAGGTTGCAAGCTGATGGCCGAGGTGCGGGGGGCATCGCTGGTCACGCCCGCAGGCTGGCTGGTTTGGTAGCTTTCGCCTTGAATGGGCGTGAGTTCTGCCACGCGTTGCACGATCACGCCCAGCATGTTCAGGCGCTCGGTTGCTTGCACAGCATTGGGCGAGAGCCAGTAACCACAGGCATGGCTGCGGGTGCGTGGGTTGCTAATGCCCAGCGCCGAAGACCAGCTCACGGGCTTTTGCACCATCTGCGCGGTCTGTGCGTCGATTAAGCTCAGTCCGCGCTGCTCTACACGGGGTGTCGCTTGAATGGCTACTGAATTGCCGCAGGCATTTGAGGCCACGTCACGCGTCACAAAGCCATGGACTTGGCGCAGCTCGTCCGCACGGGTGGCAGCGCTATTCAAAATGGCTTGCATGGACTGCACTTGGCTGTGCACACGGCGTTGCAGGTGCAATCGGCCCAAGTCACTACCACGGCTGTCAATGGCCAGGCTCACCACATTTTTGAGGCTAGAGACATTGCGTAAGGTCGTGGGCTCCAGCGTGCCCATGGCAAAGCCAGCCTCGGCGCTGGTGCCTGCAGGTTCCGCCGACCAATCCACGCGCAAGCCGCTTTGCGCCATGGCTGCTGTGGTGGGCTGGTGTAGCCACTCACGCGCTGCCTTGGTGATGAATTCGTGGGAGTTGGGCGACAAGCCAAACTGCACAGCCAAGTCGTTGGAGCGCACGGCCCCAAAGCGCTGCAGCGTGGGCTCAATGGCATCGAACTCGCCCGCATCTAAAAGGACAGCTGGGCGGTAGTCACGCGCCAGTTTGGCTAAAAAGCGTGCCTCAGGGGTTTTGAGTGCCAGATGGTCGTAGCGCAGATCCGTGCCATCGGCGGTCGTGGCAATGCCCTTGTCAAAGCCGTCGGGGTTGGCGCGCGGCACCAAGATCACATTGATTCGATCGAGCAGCCCCGCCAGCTTGCCGCCAGAGGCCAATTCTTTGGCAATGACCAACATGGCTTCGGTCGGGGCAATGTCTGTGCCTTGTTGGCCAGCAACCAGCATGACATTGGGGCGGCGGCTTTCATCGAGCGCCAAAGGCGTGACCATCGAGGCTTTAGTAGCAACCAGCGCCATCAGCGGCGTGCCGCTTTGTGCTGCGCCTGGGGTTAGCACGGCCAGTCGAATGCCGTTGGAGCTGGTTTGGCTCAAAGTGGCGAGCACATCGGCCAACTCGGCATTGGTGGTGGCACTTTGGCGGCCCTCCGACAGCCCGGGCGTGCGGTAGCGCTCGGTAGGCTCGGGAAACAGATCCGCAATGGCTGCGCTATAGGGCAGGGCCTCTAAGCGTGTGTTCGGTGCAATCGGTGTGATGCTGGCGGTGGCCTCAGAAGGGCTGGTGCTTACAGGCGCTCCATCAGCAGTAGGGCGGGTGATTGAAGGTGTGCCCGAAGTGGCAGGCCATGGAGGCAGTGGGGTGCTGGAACAGGCGGCCAAGGCCAGGGCAGAGCCGGCCAATAACCAACGCGATGCATGCGAGCCGAGGATCGTGCCTGGGCGTTCCTGGTACGGCGCGAAGACAGGGGCGTGGGGCTTAGTCATAGGGCTGTGAACTTCAGAAAACCAAGAGGGGTGCGCCCTGTGATGCTGAGAGCAACAGCGCACATGGAGCAGGGATCAAGCTGGGGCGCATGTTAACCCCCGCTTGTGCTGCGCAATGTCAGCATACAGCGCTAGCCCGATCGACGTGGCTAGCGCTGCAGGTGGACAGCTTAGCGGTTGAAGCCGCCGCCGTTGCCACCACGGCGACGGTTGCCACCGCCGCCGAAGCCGCCACCAAAGCCACCAGCATTACCACCGCCGTTGCCGCCGCGGAAGCCGCCGGAGCGACGGGGGCGTTCCATCATCAAATCGATGCTGGTTCGAGTGGGATCAGGTTGACCACCGGCGCTGGCACGAGGCGCGCGCGGTGTAACTGGGCTGCCCAGTTGTGTACCCAGGTGGGCGTTAGGGCGAGGCGGTTGGTCCTCAAAGCGGCTGTAACCTTCGCCGTAGTTACCGCGGGGTTCACGTGGTGGACGTGGCTCACGGGGTTCGCGCATGGGGCGTGCAGTACCTTCGGGCGCACCGTTGGCCGCACGTGGGTTGTCACGCGAAGGACGCTGGCGTGAACGGTTGTAGCCTTGGCCGCTACGGCGTTGTCCAGCTTGCTCGGCACCGGGATGTTCACTGCGAGCAGGGCGCTCGCTGCGCTCTACGCCTGCGTCCGCACTTGCAAAATCCTGACCCTCAGCAAAGGGTGCGCCCGCAGTCTGGCGTGCGCCAAATGGCGCGCGGGGACCACGACGGGGACCGCGGCGGGGGCCTTGGCTAGCTTCACCATCGGCAGGCGCAGCATCTGCATGGCGGGGGCCGCGTGCAGGGCGAGCGCCACCGTTGCCGCGTTCACCTTGTGTGGCTTTGGTGGTGCGAATACGCTCCATCATTTCCTGGCGCGCAGCGCGGGCTGCGGCTTGCATGACTTCGCGGCTTGGGGGCTTGCCTGCACCGCCCCAAATGGTCTGGCGACCCATGGCGATAGGTTCTGCCTTCTCGCCTTCATCAGGGCCGAACTCAGGCATGGGCACGACGGGGATTTCTTGCTTGGTAAAGCGCTCAATCTCCATCATGAAGCCCTCTTCGTCCATGCACACCAAGCTCACGGCATGGCCCTCACGGCCAGCGCGACCGGTACGGCCGATGCGGTGCACGTAGTCTTCAGGCACGTTGGGGATTTCGTAGTTGACCACGTGTGGCAACTCGTCGATGTCAATACCGCGTGCTGCAATATCGGTGGCAACCAAGGCGCGCAACTCACCCGTCTTGAAACCGGCCAATGCTTGGGTGCGAGCACTTTGGCTCTTGTTGCCGTGCAGTGCCATGGCGGTCACGCCGTTCTTGGTCAAGAACTCGGCCACGTTGTTGGCGCCAAACTTGGTGCGCGTGAACACCAGCACTTGGTTCCACTGGTTCTCGTTGATGATGTGCAGCAGCACTTGCTTTTTCTTTGCGCGGCCCACAGGGTGGATGACCTGCTTGATGCGCTGCACTGTAGTGTTGCGGGGCGTGACCTGGATGCTCTCGGGATTCTTGAGCAAGCTATTAGCCAAAGTGCGGATTTCATCGCTGAAGGTCGCCGAGAACAACAGGCTTTGCTTGTTGGAAGGCACCAAAGCCAGTACCTTCTTGACGTCGTGGATGAAGCCCATGTCCAGCATGCGATCGGCTTCGTCCAGCACCAAGACTTCCACGTTGGACAAGTCCATAAAGCCTTGCTGCTGCAGGTCCAACAGACGGCCTGGGGTGGCCACCAGCACGTCCACACCCTTGTTGATGCGGTCGATTTGGGGCTTCATGCCCACGCCACCAAAGATCACTGTGGTGTTGATGTCCAGGTATTTGGCGTAAGAGCGAATGTTTTCTTCGATCTGCGCGGCCAGTTCACGTGTGGGCGTGAGGATCAGGGCGCGGATGCCACCAGCAGGGCTGGCGGTGCCGCCTTGCGTCAGGCGGTGCAAGATAGGCAAAGAGAACGCGGCGGTCTTGCCGGTGCCGGTCTGTGCGCCTGCCAGCAAATCTTTGCCTGCCAACACGGCAGGAATCGCTTGCGCTTGAATGGGGGTCGGGTTTTCGTAGCCCTGTTCCAGCACCGCTTTCACGATGGCGGGTGCCAAGTTCAATTCTTCAAATGTCATTGTTGTCGATACGCCCATCCGGGCGCGGGGTATCAGCCTGTCGCAGCAACCTCTGAGGGTGCCAAGCCAGTCGTAGGCAGATGAGATTCACAAGAGTTGGGAGCTGAAATCGCTTGGGTTGGCGAGTCCTTTGTCCCCAGCTGAATGCTGGTGTCAAGGGAAACTGGAGCCCCTGACGGAAGATATTGTCGCATGCGGAGATAATCAGTGGTTGGGGTACCCTCAAAGGAGTACCGAAATTTTTCTCTTTTCTTCAAAGAACACGCTGACAAACACATGGCTCAATACGTCTTTTCGATGAACCACCTGACCAAGACGGTGCCCCCCAAGCGCCAGATCTTGAAGGACATCTCGCTGAGTTTCTTCCCGGGCGCCAAGATTGGTGTGCTGGGCTTGAACGGCTCGGGCAAGTCTTCGCTGCTGAAGATCATGGCCGGTGTGGACAAGGAATTCGAAGGCGAAGCCATTGCGATGCCTGGGCTGTCGATCGGTTATTTGCCCCAGGAGCCCCAGCTCAACCCCGAGCACACCGTGCGTGAAGCCGTGGAAGAAGCCATGGCCGATGTCAAGCGCGCGCAAGCACGTTTGGAAGAAGTCTACGCAGCCTACGCTGAAGAAGACGCAGACTTTGACGCCTTGGCGGCTGAGCAAGGTGAACTCGAAGCCATCATCGCGGCCGCTGGCACCGACTCTGAGCACCAGCTGGAAATCGCTGCTGACGCACTGCGTCTGCCCGCGTGGGATGCCAAGATTGGCAACCTCTCCGGTGGTGAAAAGCGCCGCGTAGCGCTGTGCAAGCTGCTGCTGTCCAAGCCTGACATGCTGCTGCTGGACGAGCCCACCAACCACTTGGACGCTGAGTCGGTGGATTGGCTGGAGCAGTACCTGCACCGCTTCTCGGGCACTGTGGTGGCCATTACCCACGATCGTTACTTCTTGGACAACGCTGCCGAATGGATTTTGGAATTGGACCGTGGCCACGGCATTCCTTACAAGGGCAACTACTCGGAGTGGCTGATCCAAAAGGGCAACCGTTTGGAAGCCGAGCAAAAGGGCGAAGAAGCCCGTGCCAAGGCGCTGAAGAAGGAATTGGAATGGGTGCGCCAGAACTCCAAGGGCCGCCAAGCCAAGTCCAAGGCACGTATTGCACGCTTTGAAGAGCTGAGCGATTACGAATACCAGCGCCGAAACGAAACACAGGAAATCTTTATTCCTGTGGCCGAGCGTCTGGGTTCTAAGGTCATCGAATTCAAGAACGTGTCCAAGGCGTTTGGCGATCGTTTGTTGATCGACAACCTGTCCATGAACATCCCTGCAGGCGCGATTGTCGGCATCATCGGCCCCAACGGTGCCGGTAAGTCGACCCTGTTCAAGCTGATCGCAGGCAAGGAGCAGCCTGATTCCGGTACGGTGGAAATTGGCCAGACCGTGAAGATGGCCTTCGTGGATCAGCACCGCGATGCACTGGCTGATGAGAAGACCGTGTGGGAAGACATCTCTGGCGGTCTGGACATGCTCAACATCGGCAAGTTCCAGATGGCTTCGCGTGCGTATGCCGGTCGCTTTAACTTCAACGGCCAAGACCAGCAAAAGAAGGTGGGCATGCTCTCCGGTGGTGAGCGCGGCCGTTTGCACCTGGCCAAGACGCTGATTCAGGGCGGCAACGTGCTGCTGCTGGACGAGCCTTCGAACGACTTGGACGTGGAAACCCTGCGTGCGCTGGAAGATGCGCTGCTGGAGTACGCGGGTACCGTGCTGGTGATCTCGCACGATCGCTGGTTCCTGGACCGTATTGCCACCCACATTCTGGCGGCCGAAGGCGATTCGCAGTGGGTCTTCTTTGACGGTAACTACCAAGAGTACGAAGCCGACAAGAAGCGCCGTTTGGGTGAAGAAGGTGCTGCGCCCAAGCGCATGCGCTTCAAGGCACTGAAGTAATCGCAAGCCGCACGCGTTGCGGCATTGCATAAACCATTCGAGCAGCCCTCTTCGTGAGGGCTGTTTTTATGGGCAGCGTGTATTTTGAGGCGATATATGCTGCGTTTTTAAAGAAAACATAGCTGCAAGCCTTTGAATTAATTGGTTTTTCAAGTGCTTTATATTGGAAAACCTTGCTGCATCTAGGCTAGCAGCTATCTTTATAAAGAATTTCTGTCGTTATGGGGCTGGCGTGCGTGTGCCGCTTGCATATCGAACCAGCTCGGCAAGCTAGCCTGACCGGGCACTTGCACCGACTGCGCCAGCAATACGGCACGGGCGGTGGCAATGGCTACGGCTTCGGCTGCCATGGTGGACAGCGCCATCATGCCCAGCGTGCGGCCGCTGTGCCCGGTTGCCAAGGCAAACAACGTGTCGCCATCGCTCATGGTGTGTACGGGGTTGATGCTGCGCGCCAGGCCGTCGTGCGCGGTCACGGCCAGTCGGTGGGCTTGGGCTTTGGTGAGCACGGCGTCGGTCGCCACTACGCCAATGGTGGTGTTGCTGCCGGCCAAGATGGTGTGCGGCGCATCGCCACGCAGCAGTGCCTCGCGCGCGTGCAGCAGGTGCTGGCCATCGGGCGTGCGTGCGCCAGCCAATGTCTCACCAGTCAAAGGATGCAGCACATCGCCCAGCGCATTGCAAGCGACCAAGGCTCCCACCGTAATGCCCTCTACGGTCACGCTGGCGGTACCAATGCCCCCCTTCATGGCGCGCTGCCAGCCAAAAATCTTGCCCACTACTGCACCTGCGCCTGCTCCCACGCTGCCTTCAGCAGGGCGCTGGTTGCTGGCAACTTGGCAGGCGGCATAGCCCAAGCCTGCATCCGGGCGCACGCGCATATCGCCCAGCATGACGTCAAACAGCACGGCAGCAGGCACCAGTGGAATGCGGCCCACACCAATATCAAGGCCTGCGCCTTGCTCTTCCAGCCAGCGTACGGCCCCGGTGGCTGCATCCAGGCCCCAAGCACTGCCACCAGCGAGGACGATGCCATGCACCTGCTGCACCAAGTTGCTGGGGTGCAGCAAATCCGTCTCACGTGTGCCGGGTGCGGCACCACGCACGTCGACCCCTGCAACCGCCCCGCTGGGGCACAGCACCACGCTGCAACCAGTCGGGCGCAAAGTGTGGGTGGCATGGCCAATCAGCAGCCCTTGTACTAGTCCGATATGGCCCGTGTGCTCCAAGATTTGTTTATGCATAAATTGATGGTGTGTGACTGGTCTTATCTGTTTTTGAGAATAAACAGCTGAGAAAACAGTATTTAGGGATGGCCCTTGGTCGCTGCATACTCATGGCTGATAAACGGCTGTGTCTTGCGCTTTAGGTTGCGCGAAGCAGTACGTTAATGCCATTCACTGGAGTCTCCATGTCTGATCGTTTCTCTTTTCACGCTGGCCGCCGCGCCGTTGTTGCAACCGCTGTTTTGGTCGTAACTTCGGCCATGTTGTCGCCTGCCATGGCACAAGATGTGGCTAAGAAAAATCTGTTGATTGGCGCCACAGCGGGCTCTAACTACGACTTGCTGCAAGAAGGGATCGTGCCCCAGCTCAAGGCCAAGGGTTATACCGTCAAGCTCATTGAATTTAACGACTACGTGCAGCCTAACTTGGCGTTAGACGATGGCTCGCTGGATGCCAACTTCTTTCAGCACCGTGCCTACTTTGACCAGTTCACCAAGGACCGCAAGCTGAACCTGAGCGCCATTGTGCAAGGCCCTGTGGCACCCATGGGTGTGTACTCCAAGAAGTTCAAGTCCATTAATGAGCTGCAAAGCGGCGCACGCGTGGCCTTGCCCAACGATCCCAGCAACCTCGCACGCGCATTGCTGGTACTGCAAAACGCAGGCCTCATCAAGATCAAAGAGGGCGTGAACCCTGCTCGTGTGTCTGAGTTGGATTTGGCAGAAAACAAGCACAAGCTCAAGTTCTTGCCTTTGGATGCAGCCCACTTGCCTCGTGCATTGGAAGATGCGGACTTCGTGGTGGTCAATGGCAACTTCGCTATGTCCTCAGGCCTGAAGCTAACAGAAGCTGTGATTTTGGAAAAAACACCGGACGTGTATTTGAATGTGGTTGCGGTCAAAACCGGCAACGAAAATACACAGTGGGCCAAGGATCTGGCAGAGGCTTACCGCTCGCCCGCTTTCAAGCAGGTGGTGGACACCAAGTTTGTGGGTTACATGAAGCCTGCTTTCCTGCAGTAAACGGGATTCATAGAAAGTACAAAACACAAAGGGCTGCCTTAGGGCAGCCCTTTTGCATGACAAAGCTTGCAGGCTTTATTGAATCGGAAACGGATTGCTGGGGTCCAGCGATTCAGGCGCCACTGGTTGTGGAGTGCGCACCACTTCAAACTGTGAGCGGTCTTTGCCTTCAATCCACTTGGGTGGTTTTCCGCGACCCGACCATGACTGGCCATTTTCAGGGTTGTAGTACTTCGCAGGGACTGTCTTCTTTGCAGGAGCCTGGAAAGGGAAGACTTGCTGCGCCGTAAAACCAAAGGTTGCAATCAAACGGTGAATCGTTTCCAACGCCTCTTTGCTTTCCGATTTATGGGCTTGCTGGATGGCGCGGTCGAGCGCTTCTTTTTGTGCGATGAGTTCTTGAATTTTGGACATGAAAAATGAATAACAGAAACAATAGGCCCAGGCAGGCCGAGCGTTTTAGGTGGCGTATTTTCCGATGTTCTGGGCAAATAGCGCGCACCTATGGATATGTCCACACAAAAAAAATTACGTGAATTCGATGCGGGGTGCTCAATGCCGGCTGGCTGAGGAGGAAACCGTGCTTAGTCTTTCAGCCTGCAGGTGCAACCAACGGCGCACATCCGCAGCACGGTTAAACATCGCGTTGGCATGGCATTGGGTGCGTGGGCCAACGGCCATTGCGTAGCCTCCCAGTGCTTGCGCTGTCTGCATGGCAGGAATATCGGTCAGATCGTCCCCAATGAACACGGGTGTCCTACCGGCAAATGGAGGCTGCTTCATGAGTTGGCGCAAAGCCAGCCCCTTGTGGGTATGAGCAGGTTGAATCTCCAGCACGCACTGGCCTTCAATCATCCTATGGGCAGGGGCATCTTCCAACATGTCACGGGCAAGTGTTCGAATATGCGATTCGGCTTCTGGAGCCTGTCGCCAATGCAGCGCCATGCCCAAGGGCTTGTGTTCGACATGGGCTAAAGGCCAAGGATGCAAAGCAGCTTGGCAGTGCTGTACGAGCTTGAGCCAGTGTGCAGAAGATACGGCAGGCTGCAAAAACTCAACGCCATGGCTGCCCACCAAGAACATATCTACGTTACCCAAGTAGCTGTGAATGTCTTGCCAACTGCGGCCGGTGATGCATGTCAGCGCCCCATCAAGCGCGTCCGACAGGTTTGCTAAATCGTCCAACAAAGATAGAGGAACATTAATTTCATGGGGCGTGGCAACCAGATCTACCAGCGTGCCATCAAAGTCTAAAAATAGTGCGCAGTCTTGCTCCAAATGCATGAACGTTAACCTCTTGCGACTTGCATGACCTGCTGCTCCAGCTGGAGTAAAAAGTCGCCAAATCCTTCTCGGGCACGCGCATTGCGGCGTGCGCTGGTCACCACACAAGGATCAATCAAGCGCGCAATGTTTAGGCCAGCTTGTTCACAGCGGCGAATCAAAGACACGTCTTCATGCGCGCGCTCATTCAAAAAACCACCCACCAGCTCATAGGCCCATCGAGATAGCCCCATGTTGGCGCCGTGAATGTGTGGATGCCCCACTTGGGGCGTGGTGGCATGAAAGGCAGCGATGACTTCTGGCGCGTAATCACCCCAGTCTTGCACGCGCACAATCCCGCAAAACACATCGGCTTTGCAAACGTTTTGGCCGTAGAGCCAGTCTTCGGGGACCAGCGTGTCTGCATCGGTGCAGGCAATCCATTGCGCACCTTGCTCTAACAACCACTGCGCAGCGCTCTGGCGGGCGATGCCCACACTGTGTGCATCAATCTCCAGCACATGGTCGGCCCATTGGCGCGCAATAGCGGCGGTGGCATCGGTGCAGGCATCGGCGGCGACGACCACCAGGGCTTGTTGTCCGTGTTGGGCCAGGTAGCGCATGCTACGTTGCACAGCCGCCAGGCAATCGGCGATGTATTCGGCCTCGTTGTGGGCAGGAATGGCAATCCCCATCATACGAGGCCCTCCCATTCGGCCACGCTTTGGCTGCTGCGGCTCAGGCCATGAACCAGCCAGTCTTTGTCTTCGTAGCGCAGCTGTACATGCAACCCGCTGTGGGCTTGCACCAATTCATGGACCTGCATGGTGGGCGTCACGACAGCATCAAAATGGTGGCGCCAGTGCGCCAGCAACACAAAACCGTCATCCGACAAACTGGCATCCAGGCGCACACCCAGCGCAGCCAAATCTGGTGCGCTCCAGTAATAGCCCACATCGCAAAATAGCACGGTATCGAGGGGTGGCTCGGGCCAGTGCTGCAATGCATGCCCATGCACGAGTTGCACGTTGTGGTGCTGGCGCAGATGGTTGCGCGCCAATGCCACGGCTTTTTCGGAAATATCGATGGCCCAAACCTGGGATGCGCGTGGCGCCAGCATGTGCGTAATCAAGCCGGTGGAGCAGCCCAATTCAGCCACTTGTCCGAGGTGTTGCTTGGGCAGCAAAGCACCAATCAGCTGGCGGCGGCGTTGCTCATACCACAGCGATGCATAGCCCCAAGGATCCGCCTCCAGGTGGGGCGCCTCAAAGTCAATCTTCATGCCAATAGTGTTCATGGTGAGAAACAAAATGCGCCAATGCCGCGCTGGAGACAATCTCTGGCGCGGCATTGTCGTGGTGGCGTAGTTGGCTGCGAAACAGCTGCGCTGCCGCATGCTTTTGCTCCCATTGACGCGAAGTCAGGCGCACTGCCGTTCGGCCTGGCAATGCCAGCCATTGGGCATGGCGCGGTGGGTCGACCAAAGACCAAATGGGATAAAACAATGCGCGGCATCGACCGGCTTGTTGCAAAGCGCGCGCGCACAGGCCAACGGCTTCGTGGTCGGGGTGGCCATCGGCAAACCACGTGGATACGCACAGCGTGCCAGGCTCGCACAGCACCTCCAGCTTGCGCTGCAAGCTGTCCAGGTGCTGCATCAACTGGGAATCTGGCAAGCCCCAGAACTGGGGCGCAGGCCACTGCAGACTGGAAGCTGCCGCGCGCGACTCTTGCTGGCGCTGCTGTCGCAATTGCTGAGATTGGACATCAGGCAATGCGCCAAAGCACTGCTCGCCGTCAGTGATGATGTGCACCTGCATTTCCAGCTCCATGGCCTGACCCAATGCCATGACCGCGCAGCACCCAAAGACTTCATCATCGGGATGGGGCGCGAGCACCAACACGCGATCAAACTGGCGCAAATCAACGCCAAGCAGCGCAGGGTCGGCGGCTAAAGCGTCCATACAAGCTCCTCTTGCTGGACGCTGCGCCCTAATGCTTCTAGATCTTTTTCTGCGTGTTGCTGCGTGATCCACACTGACAAATCGGCACAACGCTGGGCATGGTCTGCATGCATGCACAAGGGCCCTGGTCCTAAGGCCCGTGCGCAGCGATCCATCACTTCCGTGGCCGTATCCCGTACCAGAGCACGTACAGCTTGCACTTGTGAGGTGTGGGGCAGATGGGGCTGCGCATCAATCGTCTGCGCCAAAGACTGCAGCAAGGCACGCGCTGCGGACAGGCGCGTAAAAATGGCGCCCAAATGCGCACTTGCATGCGGCTGTGCAATGTCGAGCTTGTCACGCAACAATTGGGCCACTTGTGCGGTGGCTCCATACCAGCACGCAGCAATGCCTGCGCCGCCATGCCAAAAACCTGGTCGCTGCAGATAGATGCTGCGTTGGCCCAGCACGGTCACCGGGGTGTGGTCGAAGGTTGCTTCATACGTGGGTGAATGCCGCATGCCCTGGGCATACCAGTCTTGGGGCTGCAAGGAAATTCCAGGTGCAGACATGGGCACAGCAACAAACCAGGTGTCGCCATCGGCATCGCTGCAGGTCAGCAGTGCATGGGTGACGCAGTCAGCGCCTGTGCACCAAAGCTTTTTCCCGTGCAGAAATGCTTGGTCGCCATCGGTTTGCAGCACCGCTTTGTGCACCGGATGTTCCGATGCCCAGACGCCCCAAGTCGCATCTCGCAGATGAAGATCTGTGCGGCCCAGGTCTTCCAAGATCGCCATGGCATCCCAATGCGCTTCGGACAGCTTGCAAGCTGCCATATTGTGGGAGGCCAATTGCGCCAAGTTTTGCCAGCGCTCCAGTGTCGCGCCAGAGCCTGGCGACGGCAGCCGAGGAGCGCGCGTCACTTGATCTAAAAAGATGGCTTGTGCAGCAGCATGGCTCATGGCTGCACTTCCTCGACTGCATCGGCTTCACTGGCAACGCCCAAATCCTGCATAAAGCTGCGGCACCAGGCATGAATATCTTGTTTGCGCAGTTTTTGAAGCAAAGCTTGGTGGCGCTGAATACGCTCACTGCGTGGCATGTTTAAAGCCTCGTGAATGGCTTGCGTGACGTTGTGCGTATGAAAAGGGTTGACGATCAAGGCTTCGGTTAACTCATTGGCCGCGCCTGCAAACTCTGACAGCACCAGTACGCCGGGGTCTTTGGGGTTTTGTGCAGCGACAAACTCCTTGGCTACTAAATTCATGCCGTCTTTGGTGGGCGTCACCAACCCCACACGCGCAGCGCGGTACAGGCCTGTGAGCACCTCGTGCGGGTAAACGGTATTGAGGTAGCGAATGGGCGAATAACTGGGTGTGCCGTGGTCGGCGTTGATTTTGGAAGCCAAGGCTTCGAGTTGAGTACGCAGGGCTTGGTAAGTTGTGAGATCGTGTTTAGATTGATTGGCGATCTGTAAGAGCACAGGTGCTTGATCGCTCGGATAACGATTGAGATATTTATCCAGCGCATGGTATTTATTTTCCAAGCCTTTGCTGTAATCGATCCGGTCTACACCGATTAACAGAGGTCGTTGCTGCAGCGATTCTTGGAGCTCTAAAATTTCTGGATAATTTTGGCTTTTTTCAGAGAGTTGCTCGATTCCCAATGTATCAATCGAAATCGGGTAGACACCAAACCGTGTGGTACGGTCAAAAAAGCAAATGGAAAAGCTATTTTGCGCAGAGCCCTGAATGGTAATGTAGCTGTTATTGTCGGAGAGCTGCTGGTAGTAATCAAACAGGTTTTTAAGATCACCCTGGGTTTGAACACCCACTACGTTATATGACAATAAGCTTGTGAAAATATGATCGTGATGGGGAATGGTGCGAATTAACTCGGGCGGTGGCACAGGAATATGGTGGAAATAACCCGTTTTCCCCTTCAAACCCAGCTCTCTGAGGTAAGAGGCAACCAGTAGCAGGTGATAGTCATGCACCCAAACCACATCGCCTTCTTGGTGGCATTTTAAAATTTGCTGCGCGAATTTTTGGTTTACATCGCGATAGGTCTTGTAATGATTTTCGATTGCACGCAGATAGCTAGGGCGCAAATGGCAAATGGGCCATAAAACTTCGTTGGAAAAACCGAGATAATAATCTAAGTATTCCTTTTCTTTGAGGGGGAATAGGTGGTGTTCAATGCCATTTTGGCGTGATTGATGAATTTCTTCATTTTCTTTGACTTCGCCAGTCCAGCCCATCCATAATCCATCAACCTTGCTTAATGCATTTTGAATAGCGCAAGCAAGGCCTCCGGCATGGGGTTTATCTCCTGTGGTGACCCGATTGGATGCAATGATTAAACGCATTTTCTTCGCCGATCCTTATTAGAATTATGAAGACTACGACAAACGTCAAAATACGAGGGTAGGATGAATGGCGGTGGGTCCGTGGGAGTCCTACAAGGCTGGCTGTAAATATTAAAAATTGTGAATAGCCTACCCTGGCTGATAGCCACCACAGATAGGCAAGGCGCCGCAATGCGAGGCTGTAAGGATCAAAAAAAGCGCCTATGTTTCCATAGGCGCTGGCGGTGCTCTGTGCACCAAGAAAGACTCAGGCGATCACGCGCGCAGGGCGGTTAACACCTCGTCGAGCATTTTCTTTGCGTCACCAAACAACATGCGGTTGTTGTCTTTGTAGAACAGCGGGTTGTCCACGCCGGCATAGCCCGAGGCCATCGAGCGCTTCATAACGATGGACTGCTTGGCTTTCCAGACTTCCAACACGGGCATGCCAGCAATGGGGCTGTCCGGATCTTCCATGGCGGAAGGATTGACGATGTCATTGGCGCCAATGACCATGGCAACGTCCGCTTCAGGGAAGTCTTCATTGATCTCGTCCATTTCCATGACGATGTCATAGGGGACCTTGGCTTCAGCCAGCAGCACGTTCATGTGTCCGGGCATGCGGCCGGCAACAGGGTGGATGGCAAACTCCACCTGCACGCCTTTTTCACGCAAGGTCTTGGTGATTTCAAAGACTGTGTGCTGTGCCTGGGCTACGGCCATGCCGTAACCGGGCACGATGATCACGCGCTTGGCATCGCGCAGCAAATCGGCTGTTTCTTGGCTGGAGACCGCCACCACTTCCCCTTGGGGCTGTGCAGCGCCAGCAGCCGCTTTCTTGGTGGTGCCAGAACCAAAACCACCGGCGATCACGCTGATGAAATTGCGGTTCATGGCATTGCACATGATGTAGCTCAGGATGGCACCGGAGGAACCCACCAGCGCACCGGTGACGATCAGCAAGTCATTGCCCAACATAAAGCCTGTGGCTGCCGCAGCCCAACCTGAGTAGCTATTGAGCATGGAAACCACCACGGGCATATCTGCGCCGCCAATGGCCATCACCATATGCACACCAAACAGCAAGGCAATGATGGTCATGACGATCAGTGCTGGCATGCCTGCTTCGACGGTGGGCGCATGCATGAACTCACGACCAAAATAAATCACCACCAACAAAGCTGCCAAGTTGAGCCAGTGGCGAGCAGGCAGCAGCAAGGGCTTGCCGCCGATCTTGCCGTTGAGCTTGCCAAACGCAATCAATGAGCCGGAGAAAGTGACCGCGCCGATCAGGATGCCCACGTAGATCTCGACTTCGTGGATGACTTTTTCTGCGCCTTCGAGTTGGATGGAGGTGTCCACATAGCTGGCAAAACCCACCAAGCAGGCGGCCAGACCTACCAAGCTGTGCATCAGGGCCACCAGTTCAGGCATTTGCGTCATCTTCACGGTTTTGGCTGCGTAGATGCCAATGGCGCCGCCAATGACCAAAGCGCCGACAATCCAAGCAATGCCTTCGGCGGTGACACTAGGACCGAATACCGTAGCCAAGATGGCCAGCGCCATGCCGAGCATGCCGAACAGATTGCCGCGGCGCGAAGTCTCGGGATTGGACAGGCCGCCCAAACTCAGAATAAACAAAATAGCCGCACCCAAATAGGCGACGGTTGCAAGACTTTGAGACATGGAGATGTTTCCTTGTTCTTATCGTTTTCTTATTTGCGGAACATGGCCAGCATGCGACGTGTCACCGCAAAGCCGCCGAACATGTTGATGGCTGTCAGGATCAGGGCTGCAAACGCCAGCCAGGTGATCAAACTATCTGGACGCCCTTCCGTGCCTGCAGCAGGGGAGGCAATCTGTACCAGTGCGCCAATGGCAATGATGGAAGAGATGGCGTTGGTGACGCTCATCAGCGGCGTATGCAAAGCAGGCGTGACATTCCAGACCACCATGTAACCAATGAAGCAGGCCAGCACAAACACGGTGAAGTGACCCAAGAAGGCTGCCGGGGCATAAGCGCCAATGAACCAGAAGGCGAGGGCGCCAATGGCAAAGATGATGGCCAGCGTTCGAGCGGGCAAGGGGCCGGTGCTACCGTGTCCGTGCGCGGCCTTCTTGGCCTCGGCAGCAGGCGCTGCAGCCTTCGGCGCAGGGGCCGGTGCTGCCTTCAACGGCGGGGCAGGCCAGGTCAGGGCACCTTGCTTGACAACGGTCAGACCACGAATCGCGTCATCATCCATATTGACAACAGCTTGACCGTCCTTGGCTTTGCACAGCTCTTCGGTCAGGCGCAACAAGTTGGTGGCATACAGGGTCGATGACTGCTTGGCCAAACGCGAGGGCAAATCGGTATAGCCAATGATGGTCACGCCGTGGCGCACCACAGCTTCGTCGCGCACGGTCAACGCACAGTTGCCGCCTTGCTCGGCCGCCATGTCCACGATGACGCTGCCGGGCTTCATGCTCTTGACCATCTCTTCCGTTATCAGTCGCGGTGCTGGCTTGCCGGGGATCAAGGCTGTGGTGATGATGATGTCGGCATCTTTGGCCTGCTCGGCATACATCTGACGTTGCGCAGCCTGGAAGCCTTCGCTCATGACCTTGGCATAACCGCCGCCGCCCGAACCATCTTCCTCGTAGTCCACTTTGACAAATTCACCGCCCAGCGACTTGACCTGATCCGCTACTTCGGCGCGGGTGTCGTTGGCGCGCACGATGGCGCCCAAGTTCGCAGCAGTACCAATCGCAGCCAAACCTGCCACGCCCGCGCCTGCCACAAATACCTTGGCGGGTGCGACCTTGCCTGCAGCCGTGATCTGGCCGTTGAAATAACGGCCAAAGGCGTTGGCAGCCTCGATCACTGCGCGGTAGCCAGACACGCCTGCGGTCGATGTCAATGCGTCCATCTTCTGCGCGCGACTAAGGGTACGCGGCAAGCAGTCAATGGCTAATACGGTGGCTTGCTTGGCCTGCAGCTGCTCCATCAACGCAGGGTTTTGCGCAGGCCAAATAAAACCGATCACGGTGGTGCCGGGTCGCATCAGCGCCACTTCGTCGCTGCTGGGTGGGCGTACTTTGAAGACGATGTCGGAGGTGGCCCACAGCGTATCTGCGCTGTCTACGATCTGCGCTCCAGCGGCGCGGTAGGCATCGTCGCTGAAATTGGCGGCTTCACCGGCACGGGTTTCAACCGCGACCTCGAATCCCAGTTTGATCAGTTTTTCCACCACGTCGGGGACCGTGGCCACGCGTTTTTCCAAGGGGAAAACCTCGCGGGGCACGCCAATGCGTTGGGGGGCTGATGGAAGGGTGTCTTGCATGGAAGAACGCTCCTTGGTTGCAGTGATAGGAACTCCAATAGGAGTTGTTAAATCAGGTGGTGCACTGTTTATGTGCATTCCGCATAAGTTCATGCGGAGTTGTGTCAGGGGCGCGATGGTACAAGTGTTTACAGCTTATGAAAGCGTAGTGTTCACCTACATACCAAGATTGTCAGCCCTTGAATGCAGGCAAAAGACACTCAGTTGATGCACGGTGCAGGGTTTCTTGCACTCATTTGGTGTGATCGTGCGGCAAATGCACCGTTTATGTGCATTTGACTCCTTCGCCACTGGGAAGGAGGGAGGCACACAAATACGCGTGCATATCCCTGCAAGGCAGTGGGAAACCTGAGCGTTGGAAGCGGCGCTGGAGGAAGGCCAGGCTCTCCGCACAACCTGCGCTTTAGCGTGGGCCTAAACCGGTATAGCGCCCAGGTCGATGGTTGACCGACAGCAGCTGGTTGAGCGTGAATGCCGCAAGAATGGACCATACCGCTTTGTCCAGCGGCAAGATGAAAAAACCGCCCAGCAAGATCACCACATCAAAACCCATGAGGATGTGGCCTGAGCGCCAGCCATACCGGTCTTGCAGGTACAGCGCCAAAATGCCCAACCCTCCGAGGCTGCAGCGGTGGCGAAACAAAATCAGCATTCCCACGCCCATGGCAACACCTCCCACTATGGCGGCATAGCCAGCATGCAATTGCCCAATCTGAAACACCAGTGGTTGCAATTCGGTCACCAGTGAGAGCAGGCCCACGGCGGCAAATGTCTTGAGCGTGAAGTCCCAGCCCATCTTGCGAATCGCCAGCCAATAAAACGGCAAATTCAGCGCAAAGAACCAGACGCCAAACCCGATGTCGCTGAGGTAGAACAGCGAGAACGCCAGACCAGCCATGCCACCGGTCAACAGCCCTTCATGCTTGAAGAAAGCCACACCAATGGAGACCATCAGCACCCCGGTCGCAATGGCCAGCATGTCTTCCCACAGGCTATGGGGCGGCGGTAGCGGTGGTGTTGCAGGTGCGGCGGCGTGGCTTGATGGGTCAGACATGGGTATTCCGTGCGCAAGGGCTGCGCTCTCGCACGGATTATGCCGATGCACGTTCAGTCCTCGCGTTGCTCGCGTGGCAAGCGCCGCAATCGCAAGCCATTGGCAACCACAAGCAGGCTCACACCCATATCAGCCAGCACAGCCAACCACATGCTGGCTATGCCCATCACCGCCAGCACAAAAAACACCAGCTTGATGCCCAGTGCCAGCGCAATGTTTTGCCACAGCACGCGATGCGCGCGGCGTGACAGGGCAATCGTGGTTGGAATACGCCGCAGGTCATCGTGCATCAGCACCACATCGGCTGTTTCCATGGCCATGGCGGTACTGTGTGCACCTCCCATGGCAAAGCCTATGGTTGCCTGCGCCAATGCGGGCGCATCGTTGATGCCATCGCCGACCATGCCCGCCGCGCCTTCGGTCTGCAGTGCTTGCAAGCGCTGCAGTTTGTCTTCAGGCAGCAGCCCACCGGCTGCGTGCTGAATGCCTGCCTGCTGCGCCACGGCCTGTACGGCATCGGGATGGTCGCCACTGAGCACCAGGGTGGCAATCCCCATGGCGTGCAGTTGTGCGATGGCTTGGGCAGACTCGGGGCGCAAGGCATCAGCCACTGCAAACCATGCCAGCACCGCATGCGGCGAAGCCAGCACACTAACGCTGCGGCCTTGGCTGGTTTGTGCATGGATCTGCGCGCGCAGTGCATCGGTCTCCAATCCTTGGTCTTGCACCCAGCGCAGGTTCACCAAGTAATAGGTTTGCCCATCCACTTGCGCCTGTACACCCCGACCGGGCAGGGCTTGCACGTCTTGCACAGGCACATGCGCAGTGATGCCGGCCTTCAAACCTTGGGCAATGGCTTGTGACACGGGGTGTTCAGAACGCGAAGCGATGGCCCAAGCCCAATTGCGTGAAGGCTGCTGCACAGCCTCATCCAGCACCTGCCATTGCACCAGCGATGGCTGACCGGTGGTGAGGGTGCCGGTTTTATCCAAGGCGATGGTCTGCAAATGTCGCGCAGCCTCCAGCGCGCTACCGCCTTTAAGCAATATCCCTTGGCGCGCTGCTGCGGTCAGGGCACTCACGACGGTCACCGGTGTAGACAACACCAAGGCGCAAGGGCAGGCAATCACCAACAGCGCCAGCGCTTGGTACACGGCGGTGTGCCAACTCCAACCCAATAGCCACGGCGCAAGCACCGCCAGTGCAATGGCAAGCACCAGCACAATCGGGGTGTAGACGGCTGCAAAGCGATCGACAAAGCGCTGCGTAGGCGCCTTGTTGGCCTGTGCCTGCTCGACTGCGCGCACGATTCGCGCCAGCAAAGACTCTGTCGTACGCGCGCCAACCTGTACTTGCAACTCAGCCTGGTGGTTGACACTGCCAGCCCACACCGTGTCCCCGGGCGCCTTATCGACGGGGACGCTCTCGCCTGTGAGAGGTGCTTGGTTGACGCTGCTGTGACCTGCCACCACGGTTCCGTCCAGCGGAATACGTGCGCCGGGGGCAATGCGAATCAGCGCACCCGTAGGCACCTGGTCGGTAGGTACTTGTTGGCTGCTGCCATCAGCTTGTACCAGCTCGCTGATATCTGGTGCCAGTGCCAGCAGCTTGCGAATCGCCACGCGTGCGCGATCCATCGCTTGGTCTTCGATGCGTTCGGCTGCGGTGTAAAGCGCCATCACCATCGCCGCTTCAGGCCATTGTCCAATCACAAACGCGCCGGTCACGGCCACGGTCATCAGGGCATGGATGCCCAGCTTGCCCTGCAGCACGCTGCGCCAGCCTGCTTGGTACACGCCCAGTCCTGACAAGGCAATGGCCACTACTGCTAACACCATGCCTGCGGTATTGAGCCAGGGTTGTTGTGCGGTAAACCAATGCGCAATTTCAGCCAGCAACGCACACACCAGCGCTACTGCGATACGTGGCCAGCTGGGCAAAACGCCGTGATCATGGTCATGAGGTTCGCTGTGGTGTTGTGAGTTGCCAGTGGGCAAAGCCTTGGGGTCACAGCATGAATCGGTGTGTGGGTGCTGGTTCATGCCATGATTGGAAAGTTGAAAGTGACTTGAAGGTCAAGCCATGTCTGCACTGCGCATAGGGGAAGCGGCCAAACGCACCGGTGTCTCGGCTGCCAACATTCGGTATTACGAAAAAGAAGGCCTGCTGGAGCCCGCGCTGCGCGAGGGCAACGATTACCGGCTGTACTCCAGTGCCGATTTGCACCGTCTGCGGTTTATTCGGCGTTGTCGGTCGCTGGATATGTCCTTGGATGAGGTGCGTTCGCTGCTGGCATTGGACGGCCAAAACCCGCAGGATTGCCGCGCCGCCAGCTCGACGGTGGAAGCGCATTTGCAGCACGTGCGACTGCGTCTTAAAGAGCTGCGTGCGCTAGAAAAAGAGCTGCAATCCCTCAAAGCACTGTGCGATGGCGGGCAGCAGCCGTGCCACTTGATTGCCGCTTTGCATGCCCAAGCCGATGCCGAGCTGATGCCGGAGCTGGGCACACCTGTGAAGCGGCACGTTTGAAGAAGTGCTTTATAAAAGATAGCTGCCTGCCTAGGCCCAGCAACGTTTTTTGATAGATATGGCTTGAAAGCCTTAATAGGCGCAGGCATGCATGACTAAATTAATAGCATGCATGCGGTGGCCGTAACCGAGTGGTGTGTCTGGAGCAGTGCCCGAGCTATCTTCAACGTGCTGTAGGAGCGGGGCCTCGATAGCCCAAAGCCTGCGAGATTTCATAGGCCGTTGATTGCAATTTCGACAGCCAGCTTTCATCTAGGCGATCGGCAGGCGCAGAGATCGACAGCGCGGCAATCAGCTTGGATTGGTCGTCATAGATGCCAGCAGCCATGCAGCGTACGCCCAGCTCCAACTCTTCATTGTCATAAGCCACGCCCGTTTCGCGCGCTTTAGCCAGCTCGCGCTCCAGCATAGGCAGTTGCGTCAAGCTGTTGTGGGTATTGCCAGCCAATCCCGTGCGCATGGCGTAGGCACGCACGCGCTGGGGTTCGTCAGCGGCCAAAAACAGCTTGCCATTGGAGGTCAAATGCAGCGGCGCATGCCCGCCAATGGCGCGCACCACCTGCATGCCAGAACGTTCGCTATAGGCACGCTCCACGTACACAATTTCATCGCCTTGGCGCACGCTCAGGTTCACTGGCTGCTGAATTTGCTTGTGCAATAAACGCATGGCGGGCAGAGCAGCCTCGCGCACACTCAAGCGGTCTTTGACCAGATTGCCCAACTCCAGCAAGCGCATGCCCAGACGATAGCTGCCGGACTCAGGACGATCAACAAAGCGGCCAGCCGCTAAGTCGTTGAGGATGCGGTGCGCCGTGGAGGGGTGCAGCCCCGTGCGTTCGCTGATCTCTTTGAGCGAGACCGCTTCTTCACGCGAGGCCAGCACGTCGATCAGGACAAACATGCGCTCCAGCACTTGCACACTGGGTTTAGCGGGTACGTCGAGATCGTTTTTCTTCATGGGGAATCCAGGGTCAAAGATGGCTGGATTCTAGTCGCCGTGCGTCAGCGTGGTGCACTTCTGAGCGGCAACCAGTCTTCTATTAGACTTCAAGCTTCATTTTGTCGACGCGATGCCACATATTGTCCCGCAGCACTTCGTGCGGATGGAACTGTGCCTTGTAGCGCATCTTGGGCGAAGGCGAGATCCAGTAGCCCAAATACGCATAAGGCAGGCCCATGCTGGCAGCAAAATCAATTTGCCAGACGATGTTGTAGATGCCGTAGCTGCAGGCAGGATCAGGTTCGTAAAACGTGTAGACCGCTGACAGTCCGTCTTCCAGGAAATCAATGATGGAGACCATGCGCAGCGTCTGCGCATCATCGGGCTCGCGAAACTCCACCAAGCGTGTCTCGACCCGGCTTTGCAGCAAAAACTGCGTGTACTGCTCCACATTGTCTTGGTCCATACCGCCGCCGCTGTGACGGGCGTGCTGGTAGCGCTGGTACAGCGCATAGTGCTCTTCAGAAAAGTGCAGGCGCTGCACCGAGGCTTGCAAATGCTGGTGCTGCTTGGCGGCGCGGCGCTGGCTGCGGGTTGGGCGCCAATCTTGGGTCAGTACGCGCAGTGGCTGGCATGCCTTGCAGTTGCTGCAATAGGGCCGGTAAGTAAATAAGCCACTGCGCCGAAAACCTTGGTGCACCAACGATGTGTAGACCTCCGCTTGAATCATGTGGCTGGGCGCTGCCACCTGTGAACGCGCCTCCTGGCCCGGCAGGTAGCTGCAGGCGTAGGGCGCTGTGGCATAGAACTGCAGACTGTACTGCGGCAGGTCATTGAGCTGGGTCATCGATCGTCAGGCCTCGTGCAAGCGCTTGCCAGTATACGGGGCGATATTGCCAGTCCATGTCAGCTGCTTGCTGCTGCCTCACCGCTTCGTCGAGAAAGTCTTTGCGCGCCATTTCGCGGGCACCCAGCGATGCCAAATGCGGCGTGGCCTGCTGGCAGTCGATTTGTGGGGCGCCATGGTAGCGGCACAGCGCAACCAGCGCTGCCAACGCGATTTTGGAAGCATCGGTGGCGTGGGCGAACATGGATTCTCCATACACCGCACGCCCCAGTGCCACGCAGTACAGGCCGCCCACAAGATGGCCATCGATCCACGTCTCCACGCTGTGCGCGGCTCCTTGCGAGTGCAGCTCGCAATAGGCGTCAATGATGCTGGGCAAAATCCACGTGCCGTTTTGCCCATGGCGTGGTGTTTGTGCGCAATGCGTCATGACTTGGCGGAAGTCATGATCGATGCGAATTTCACAATTTGCCGCGCGCAAGAACTTGCGCAAAGTTTTGCGTAACGACGGGTGTAGGCGAAATTCCTCGGTGCGCAGCACCATGCGTGGGTCTGGCGACCACCACAAATTCGGTTGCCCAGGGCTGAACCACGGAAAGATGCCGCGCTGGTAGGCTGCTCGCAGATGGCTAGCATCTAGCACCCCGCCAGCGGCCAGCAAACCAGGCATGGGGCTGTCTTCGTTCCACGCCAGCTCTACGGGTGGGAAATCTTCGTCTTTATCAAGCCAAATCAGTGTCGGTTCTTGCATTGTTGCTAGAGAAAAATACGGCAATTCATAGGCTTACAGCGCGTCATCTTCTGTTTGCTGGTGCAGACCGGGCTGCTCCTACATCGCTTGCTGTCCTATAGGGACACCCCTGCCCATGTTCTGAAGCTATTGTTACCTTGTGTTCACGCAATAGCCCTTGTGTGGTTGTTCAGAACACGGACTAAGGAGGTTAAACCATGTTTTTTTCGGGACTTTTTGGAGGTGAACCCCGCTACATCCGTCGTACCCGCGTCTATTTGCAGGAAGCGCGCATGGCCATGCTGGAACACTCGATCGCTGCAGAGCACTACAAAGCCTCTGCCGAGATGTACGCTGAACGTGCACGCCGCCTTGAAGAAGAGCTGGCGATGTGGCAGGCTCAGAAAAATCCGGCCCAAGTCCTGGAGGACAGCCGGGAAGGCAACAACTTTCGTGAATCCGCACGCAAGGATGGACCTCAGTCGCTGATGGGCCCCGCCAAGCCAGCGGTTGGCATGGTGCGCGCTGCCTAATTGCAAGCTGCTGGTGCGCCGCATGTGCGGGCTCCTGGTGGGATGGCGCCAGCAGCGGTGAAGATCAGAGACTTTTTTCACGGGCTTTCCTGATACGGAAAGCCCGTTGTTTTTTATGAAAGGGCGTAGCGCCCTGAGCTGGTGGCCGTCAGTCCGCAGCTTTTGGTGGTTGAGCCCGTGAAAGCCATTGGCGAGCAGTTTGCGCATTGACGGCTTCACTCCACCAAAAGCCCTGTCCCAGCGTACATCCGGCTGCGGCCAGCATGCTGCGTTGAGCGTCGGTTTCAATGCCTTCAGCAATCACTTGCATGCCCAAATTGGGGGCCAGTTTGGCAATGGCCTGCACGATGGCGTAGATCGTGTGCTCATGATCCATGCGGCGCACAAAATCGCAGTCAATCTTCAGGGCATCCACTGGGTAGTCGCGCAAATGGGCAAGGGACGAGTGCCCGGTGCCAAAGTCATCCAAAGCAATGCGCACACCGGCTTGCTTGAGGTGTTGCAGCGCCCGCAGCACAAAGGCGGCGCCACGTTCTGCCAGCATGTGCTCGGTGATTTCCACTTCAATCAGGTGCGGGGCAATGCCATAGCGCTGCATGTGCGCGAGCAAGCGTTCGGCAAAATCATCGCGCATGAATTCCACCGGAGCTGCATTGATGGACACCGGGCGCAACTGCAAACCTGCTTCCATCCATTGCGCCATGTCGCGAAACACACGGGCTTGCATGCGTTCGCTGATCTTGGTGGCCAGCTCGTAGTCTTTGAAAGCCTCTTCCACGGTGTGTGGCAGCTGAGGGCCATCGCATTCTGGTGAATGCCAGCGCAGCAGCGCCTCAAAGCCTTGCAGGCTGTGGTCCAGCAAATGGACTTTGGGCTGATAAAACGCCTGAATATTGTCCTCGCGCACAATGCGCCGCGCGCGCTCGAGTTGCGAAGTGGTGCGCTGCAGTACCGCCATCATGCTGGTGTTGAACACGCGCGCGCCGCCCCGGCCACCGGCTTTGAGGTCGTTCAAGGCGGTATCGGCTTGCTTCATCAGACTTTGAGCGTCTTGTGCATCGCGCGGATACAAAGCGCAGCCAATGCTCATACCGCCATTGATGATCTTGCCGCCGAAATGGATGGGCGACTCGATGTGGCGCAGTATGCGCTGGGCGGCAGCAAGCAAATGGGCTTCGCCAGGCGCATGGGCGATCACGATGGCAAATTCATCGCCGCCAAGGCGTGCGACAAAGCCTTCTTCGCCAATCCCGTTTTCCAGTCGGCGCGAGAGCACGCGCAGCAAATGGTCGCCGGCGGCGTGGCCCAGTGTGTCATTGACATGTTTGAAGTGGTCCAGATCAATCAACAGCAAACCGCAGCTGCTGTGCTGGGCTTTGCATTGCTGTAACTGAAGGCTCAAACGCTGCTTGAAAGCCCGGCGGTTGAGCAGGCCCGTGAGTTCATCGCGCTCACTGATCCAGCGCAGTCGCCCCTCGGCCTCCCGCTGGCGTGTGATATCGCGCGAGACACACAAAATGCCCACCACGCTGCCTTCGTCATCTTTCATGGGCGTGAGGATATTGTCCCAATACTGGGCATGGCCACCAGCCAAGCTCATGCCAGCAAAGCGTGCATTTTTGCCCTTGCGCGCTGCTTGCAAGGCTTTCAGGCCGCGCGGGCGAAATTCGGGCGGCAGCAGATCCAGCCATTTCATGCCAAAGCCGGTTTCCCCTTCGGGTACACCCAAGGCGATGCAGCCCGAGCGATTCATGTGGCGCAAAGTGCCGTCAGTGCGCAAGATTTTGATGCAGTCCACGCTCACATCGAGCATGCTGGTTTGCAGCTTGGCGTTTTCTGCCAGCGCGGCTTGGCCCAAGACGCGTTCGTGAATGTCCATGCAGGACACCAGGCGCGGCGTATCGCTGCCCGGGCGATGCGCAGGTGCCAAAGCCAAGACCCAGCGGTATTCGCCTTGGTGCTGGCGCAAGCGCAACTCGGCCTCAAAGGCGTCGCCTGTGGACAGGCTGTGCTGCCATCGTCGTTGGGCAGCCAGGCGGTCGTTGGGGTGCACCAGTTGCAGCCAGTCGGCGGGAAAGAAGTCCCCGGCAAATGCGCGCCAGGCGCGGTTGCAATAAGCCTGTTGGCCATGGCGCCACCAAATCAGTTGGGGCATGGCATCCAGCATTTGCGCTTGGATGGGCTCGGGAGGGCTAAAACCCGTGGGGGGCTGCCCTAGGAATTCGGGTCCGCTGGGCGGAATGGCGTCGGCCACCAAAGCTGCGTGGCGTAGGAAAGTTGGGTCCATTACTGATCTCGCAATCGCAAGCCCCTGGTGTCAGGGCGGCATAGATTGCCGTGCAGTATGTATAAAGTTTGTTTCTATCCGTGTCAGTAATACGCGGAAAGTTGCAAACAAAAGAAAAACCCAAGCATTTTGCAATGCTTGGGTTTTAAAGTGGCTCCCCGACCTGGGCTCGAACCAGGGACCTGCGGATTAACAGTCCGTCGCTCTACCGACTGAGCTATCAGGGAACA
>JBJEZV010000188.1:2170-8347 GCA_051887595.1 Comamonas sp. | reverse complement strand
CACTGTGCGGGCTTTTGTCATGGCGGCAAACGTTTTATGCGCGTTCAAACACGGCCATAGACTCCACATGGGCCGTGTGCGGGAACATATTCACCACACCTGCTGCGACGCAGCGGTAGCCCGCTTGGTGCACCAACAGCCCTGCATCGCGGGCCAAGGTGGCGGGGTTGCAGCTCACATACACAATGCGTTCGGGGAACTGCCAGCTTTCCTGACCTTCTGGCAAAGGCGGCAACACATCAGGCTGCTCTTCAGTCGCCACACCCGTGGGCTTGGCGCCGATGCGAATTTGGTGAATGTCTGCCAAGGCTTTGACCAAGGCAAACGCGCCTTCGCGCGGAGGATCGACCAGCCACTTGTCGGCATTACCGTCCGCCATCAACAATGCAGGTGTCATGTTGAACAGGTTGCGCCCCACAAAGGTGGTGGGCGCCAGCTTGTCGCCCTCGGCCCTCGCCGTATTGTTGGCCGCATAGTTCTCGTGCGAGCGCTGCACCAACGCGTCAGAGCCTTCAATGCCCAGCACTTCGCGGGCCATGGTGGCAATGGGCAGCGTAAAATTACCCAGGCCGCAGAACCAGTCAATCACGCGCTCGTGTTTTTGGGCATCCAGCAAACGCAGGGCCTTACTCACCAGCACCCGGTTGATGTGGGGGTTGACCTGGGTGAAATCGGTAGGCTTAAACGGCATGGTGATGCCAAAGTCCGGCAAGCTGTACGACAGTTGCACCTGCGCAGCATCCATCAAGTGCACAGAATCTGGTCCCTTGGGCTGCAACCACCACTGCACGTTGTACTGCTGGCCAAAGTCGCGCAGACGCTGCTGGTCCGCATCGCTCAAGGGCTGGAGGTGGCGTAACACCAAAGCCGTCACGTGGTCGCCACAGGCCACTTCAATTTGCGGACAGCTTTCGCGTGCGTCCATCGAAGCAATCAGCGCGCGCATGGGCAGTAGCATGGCATCCACATGGGGGGGCAGCACCTTGCAAGTTTCCATGTCCGCGATGTAGCGGCTCTTGCGCTCGTGAAAGCCCACCAGCACCTTGCCCTTTTTGATCACATAGCGCACGGCCAAGCGGGCGCGGAAGCGGTAACCCCAGGTGGGGCCTTCGATGGGGCGCATCATGGTCTCGGGTTTGACCTTGCCCAAATGCCACAAATTGTCTTCAAGCACACGCTGCTTGATCGCGACCTGGGCGCTGACGTGCATGTGCTGCATCTTGCAGCCGCCGCAGGCACCTTCGTGCAGGCCAAAGTGCGGGCAACCCGGAGTTACACGCTGCGAAGACTCGCGCTTGACTTCCAGAAGGCTTGCGGCCTCCCAATTGTTCTTCTTGCGATGCACATTGGCGGTGACCAGCTCGGTCGGCAAAGCACCGTCAATGAACACCACCTTGCCATCAGGCTTGCGGGCCACGCCTTTGGCTTCCATGTCCATGGACACCACTTCCAGCCAGCCTTCGGGCAGATCGGGGTTGGCGGCAGGCATGTCTGCGTAATTCGAATCGGGGGAAATCTTGTCGTTCTGGTCACTCATGATGGCCGTCATTGTCTCAGGCTGCGCACCGCCGTGGCGAAATGCTGGAGCAAAACCTGAAAGGCAGGCTGCAGATGCTGGACGCCATTGACCGCGCCCACAGAACCACGTAGCAGGCACTCAGACCTTATGCCTGCGCCTGCCGTGCCAATGCATCGGCTTGGGTGTTGTGGTGACGTGGAATCCAGCGCCATTCCACGCCTGCCACTTGCTGCAACAACGCACGAACATCCGCCAGCGGCTGTGCCAAACGCGCAGTGGTGCGGGCCTTGATCGGCTGTGCGCCGCACTGCGCTGCCAGCCATTGGCTGTCTGTGTAGATACGCAGCTGCTGTGCGCCAGCTTGCAAGGCAAGACCCAAGCCGTGCTGCAGCGCCAACAGTTCGGCTTCGTTGTTGCAGCCCCGGTGGCTCGCTACACCTGTGGCCGTGAGCAGCGCACCGCTGGGGCTGCGCAGCACGGCGCCCCAGGACATGCGTCCCGGGTTTGGCTGGGCTGATCCATCAAGGTGCAGAACCCAGAAATTGGGAGGCGGGTACGCATGGAGCACAACCCGCACTTTAGGCGCACTGCATGGCTTGCTGCAAGGCAGCCTGCACCTGCTCGCGCTGCAAAGTGGGGACGAAGCGCTGGATAAAGTCAAAGGTGTAGCCGCGCAGCCAAGCACCGCGCCGCAAACCTAGCCGCGTAACGTTCACCTCAAACAAATGTCCAGCATCCAGTGCCACCAAGGGCTGATCGCGTTCTGCATCTATGGCGATCGAAGCAACGATACCAATACCTAGGCCCAATTCGACATAGGTTTTGATGACATCGGCGTCCATGGCCGTGAGCACCACATCCGGCTGCAAGCCCTCATTTGCAAAAGCTTCATCAATATGGGCGCGCCCGGTATAGCCTTGCTCATAGGTGATAATGGGATACGCCGCCAAGGCCTGCAGCGTCAGTGGCTGGGAAGACTGCAACAAGGCATGATTCGGGGGCAACACCACGCTGTGGGTCCATCGGTAGCAAGGCAGTGTCACCAATCCCTCATAGCTCGCCAGTGCTTCCGTAGCCACGCCCAAATCGGCTTCACCATGCAGCAGCATTTCTGCCACTTGCCGGGGCGAGCCTTGGTGCAGCTGGAGTCTGACTTGGGGATAGTGCTGCCGAAATTCTTGCACCACCTGGGGCAAAGCGTAACGGGCCTGGCTATGCGTGGCGGCAATCGACAGCTGGCCTTGCTGGGCTTGGGCAAAATCCAGCCCCACACGGCGCAAATTCTCTGCATCGAGCAGCATGCGCTCCACGATGGGCAGCAAGGCACCGCCTGGGCCAGTCAGCCCGGTCAGCCGCTTGCCTGTGCGCAAAAAGATATCCACGCCCAGCTCGTCTTCCAGCTCACGGATTTGCCGACTCACTCCGGGCTGTGAGGTGTGCAGCTGCTGGGCTACTTCGGTCAGGTTAAACCCCAGTCGCACAGCCTCACGAACCGAGCGCAATTGCTGAAAATTCATAGCCTGAACTTGGCGTTGTTTGATGCCCTTAGCGCATTCATGCGGCGCATCGCGGGACATCCCAAACCGCCACCGGGCGCTGATGGCTTGGGCCGCTCACTGTTTCAAAAGCGCGCAACTCCCAATGCAAGGCCGTGGTGCGCAGCACCTGCCACGCGTGATCGCACAGTGTTCGGGCCTGGACCGTGGCAGGCCAAGCGGGGACTGCATGGGATATCGACATGGTGCAACTCCTTCTCACACAGGGTGGCCCCAACGGCCCCCCATGAGCTCATGCGCTTGCTTTACTTCTTGGTGTAAATCTGGTCAAAGCTGCCGCCGTCCGCAAAGTGGGCCTTGTCGGCTTTGCCCCAACCACCAAATGCTTGGTCGATGGTGAACAGCTCCAGCTGCGGAAACTGTTGGGCAAATTCCGCCTTGATCTTGTCGTTGGTGGGGCGGTAGTAATTGCGGGCGGCGATCTGCTGGCCTTCGTCGGAGTACAGGTACTCCAGATAAGCCTGTGCAATCTTGCGGGTGCCTTTTTTATCGACCACCTTGTCTACCACCGCGACCGTGGGCTCAGCCAGAATCGAAATCGAGGGGGCGACTATCTCGAACTTCTCTGGACCAAATTCCTTGAGTGCCAAGAAGGCTTCGTTTTCCCAAGCCAGCAGCACATCGCCTACGCCGCGTTGGACAAAGGTAATGGTGGAGCCCCGGGCACCGGTGTCCAGCACAGGCACGTTCTGGTAGAGCTGTTTGACAAAGTCTTTGGCTTTGTCATCGCTGCCGCCATTTTTGCGCTTGGCAAATTCCCAGGCCGCCAGATAGTTCCAGCGTGCGCCACCGCTCGTTTTGGGATTGGGGGTAATGACCTGGACTCCAGGCTTGACCAAATCATCCCAGTCCTTTAATCCTTTGGGATTGCCCTTTTTGACCAGAAACACAATGGTCGAGGTGTAAGGCGCGCTGTTACGTGGCAGCTTTTTTTGCCAGTCCGCAGCCAGGTGCTGGCCGTTTTTGACCAGCGCATCAATGTCCCCGGCCAGTGCCAAGGTGGCGACATCGGCATCGATGCCATCAATGATGGAACGCGCCTGCTTGCCCGAGCCGCCGTGGGATTGCTTGATGGCCACATCCTGGCCCGTCGTTGCTTTCCAGTGCTTGGCAAAGGCCTTGTTGTAGTCAACGTACAGCTCCCGCGTAGGGTCGTACGACACGTTGAGCAAGGTCACAGGATCTGCGGCCTGCACCGAGCTGGCAGCAGAGGCCAAGCCCGCCAAAAGGCTGAGGACAACAGGAAACTTGATAAAGTTGCGGCGATTGTTCATTGTGCTCTCGTCATGTTGGGTGGAAAAACGGTCCGTTTCACCGTTGCCTTGCATTCTGAGAGCGCGCTTTCAAAACTTAAACCAATAAGATTTCAGTTCTTTATTACCTAAACATCTGAGATCAACCAAGGACTCCCCATGGCACGTACTGTTCAATGCATCAAACTGGGTCAAGAAGCCGAAGGCTTGGACTTTCCTCCTTATCCCGGAGAGCTGGGCAAACGTATTTATGAAAATGTGAGCAAGCAAGCTTGGGCTGACTGGCTCAAGCACCAGACCATGCTGGTCAATGAAAACCGCCTGAACTTGGCCGACGCCCGCGCCCGCCAATACCTCGCCCGCCAAATGGAAAACCACTTCTTCGGCGGCGGCGCAGACGCCGCTGCGGGCTACGTTCCGCCATCGGCATAACCGCTTGCCCTGGACAAAAGCCTTGCCGGCACCTACGCTGGCAAGGCTTTTTTGATGGCGCCATGCCCCAGCGCCGAAGCGGGGCACTATGGCAGGCCATAATTGCGACTTTCTGTTTTCCGTGGGAGAGCGAGGCCGCTGTAACGCGAGCCTCCGCCGAAGGCGCAAACTCCCATAATCGCTCAGGCACCCAGCACCACGGAACACCATTGCCGACTGGAGAGCAGCCGGGATCTTCCACGATCTGCCGGTTCACCGAAGGGGCAAGCTGGCGCGTGACGAACACGCGCCCAGCTAAAACTCTCAGGTAAAAGGACAGCGGGAGAGGCTTTATCCATGCCCCCATAGCCTCTGGCTCGGGTGTGGTTCACCGCTATCAACCCGTGCAAGTCCTCTCCGACCTCATGCATTCCCTGTTCAGCAGCCAGCTGGACATCATTCTTGCCATCTATTTGATTGCCATTACAGCCGAAGCCATGTCTGGCGCGCTTGCAGCTGGGCGGCGCAATATGGATATTTTTGGCGTGGTGGTCATTGCCTTTGTCACTGCTTTGGGCGGTGGCACCATTCGCGACATGGTGCTGGGCAACTATCCCATTGGTTGGACACAACACCCTGCCTACGTTTACTTGGTGGTCTCGGCAGGTCTGCTCACCACAGTGATTGCGCGCTACATGCAGCGCATGAAACACGTGTTTTTGCTGCTGGATGCCATGGGCCTGATTGCCTTTTCGCTCATTGGCAGCGATGTCGCCATCAAGCTCGGTTACGACCCGTTGGTGGTCGTGATGGCGGGCATGATCACTGGCATCAGCGGCGGCATCTTGCGTGATGTGCTGTGCAACCAGGTGCCCGTGGTGTTTCGCCGCGAGCTGTATGCCAGCGTTTCCATGGTCGTATGCTTGCTGTACTTGGCATTGCAGGCGTGGAACGTGCCCATGGGCATTAGCACCTTGGTGTGTTTTGCCGGTGGATTAGCGCTGCGCCTGGCTGCCATTCGCTTTGGCTGGCGCTTGCCTGTCTTCTCTTACCAGCAGCGCTGGGAATAACTACGCCCTATCTGGCACTACCGTTTTATGGGTTTGACTTGCATTGCTGCGCTGCATGGCTGGCAGCCTGATCGGCCGTGGCGCATGCTATCGACCAACTTTGCCAACGGCCACCACTTTTTGCGCACCTGGGCCGCGTGGCGCGCAGATGCGGGCCGCAGCCCCATGCTGCACTACACGGCCATTGTTTCGCCAGACACTGTGCACGATGGCTTGGTACTGCCGGACGACTCCGAGCTGCACGCGTTGGCACAACTGCTGCAAGCGCAGCTATACGGCCTGCTGCCGGGCGTGCACCGCATCACGCTGGAGGCAGGCCGCGTGCTGTTGACGCTATGGATCGGCGATGTGCACACCCAACTGCGCCA
>JBJEZV010000188.1:0-2070 GCA_051887595.1 Comamonas sp. | reverse complement strand
CAGGCCGCGTGCTGTTGACGCTATGGATCGGCGATGTGCACACCCAACTGCGCCAACAGCACAGCACGGCCGATGCGCTGCTGCTGCACGCAGACTTTGCTGCACAGGCCGACGCTTACACCTTCAAAGCCCTCGCCAAGCACTGCCAACGTGGCAGCTATGTAGTCGCGCCTTCCCTCGACGATGCAGTACGCCAAGGCTTGCACAGTGCAGGTTTTGTGCCTGCGGCTAATGCAGACGACACGCAGTGGATCTATGCACCGCGCTGGCAACCCAAGCTGCGCGATATGGGATTCACGCCATTTGCGCAAGCAGACACGGCACTGGTGGTGGGAGCCGGTTTGGCAGGCGCTGCCATCGCCCACAGCCTGGCGCTACGCGGCTGGCAGGTTACGGTGCTGTGCCAGGGCGAGCATGTGGCCGATGGAGCTTCGGGCCTGCCTGCGGGGCTTTTTTGCCCGCATGTCTCGCCCGATGACAGTGTGCTGTCGCGCTTATCACGCAGCGGCGTGCGCATGACGCTGCAGCGTTTGCAGCAGTTGTGCGAGCCCGGCGTGGACTGGGCCCACACCGGCGTGCTCGAACACGGTGACGAGGCAGACACCGGCTTGCCTGCTTCTTGGCAGCACGGCCCGGGCACACAATGGAGCGCCCATGCCATCCAAGAGCAGCTGGCCGCAGCCCATCTACCAGCAAATGCCAAGGCGCTGTGGCATACCCAAGCAGGCTGGGTGCGCCCGGCGCGACTGGTCCAGGCGCAATTGCAGCACCCCAACATCACGGTGCGCACACAGGCCCAAGTGGTGCAATTGCAGCAGCAAGACACGCAGTGGCAAGCTGTGGATGCACAAGGCCAAGTGCTGGCACAAGCGCAGCTGGCGGTGTTGGCCGCAGGCCCTACCACGCCACAGCTGTGGCAGGCCGCGCAAGGTTGGCGTTTACAAGCCATTCGCGGACAAATCACCTGGGCAGTGCACAACGCCAGCAGTGCCATGGCGCTGCCACCGTTTCCGGTCAACGGCAATGGCAATTTGGTGCCGCACGTGCCCGCGCCAGAGGGCCCGTTGTGGGTTATGGGCTCCACCTTTGAGCGCGATGTGTACACGCTACCAGTGCCCGCGCACGAGCAAGCCGCAGCCCATGCTGTCAATCTGGACAAGCTGCGCCACCTGCTGCCCGCAACTGCCGCAGTTTTGGCGCCGTACTTTGATCCACACGATGCAAGCAGCCAGCCCACTTGGGCGCAGGTGCGCTTGGCCAGCCACGACCGATTGCCTATCGCTGGTCCTTTGGGTGATTCACAAAGCCAACCGCCCCTGTGGGCGCTCACCGCCTTGGGCGCGCGTGGGCTGACGCTCTCCATTCTGTGTGCGGAGCTGATCGCTGCCAAGCTGCATGGAGAACCGTTGCCATTGGATGCTAAGCTTGCGCAACATGTGGGTACAGAACGGCTGTAACCGCTTCAAAAAACCACACCAACACGCACAAAAGAGAGCTACTTCCCTAGGCACCATCACGTTTTGCAATACATAAATATTGCAAAATCTTGTACAGCCTAGGCAAGCAGCTATGTTTATTTTCTTTTTCTACGAATGGTGACCATGTATACCGCTTTCAAACACTCCCATATGCTGTTTGCTGTGCTGACGCTGCTGCTGTCCATCGCCTATCTGGCTATGGCCTGGAAAGCCACGCCTGCAGCCAAATCCACGCTGGTGTATGTGTTCACACGCATTGCGGGTGGTATTGCTGCGTTAACAGGTTTGGGGGTCACCTTTGCTGGTCCCTGGCAGCACATGATGTATCCGTATATCGGCTTGATTTTGTACGTCATCCACGGCCTGTGCCTGGGCTTTGCTAAGCGCCAAGCTGCACCCGCCCAACTCGGCATGCGACGCGGTTTACTGGTGGCTCAATTGGTGCTGCTGTTGGCCTTGACGGGGCTGATGGGCACCAAACCTTTCTAAGCATTTTTTGGGCGGGCTTTTTCGCCCGCCGCACACCAAGGCCTCATGCGAGGCCTTTTTTTGTATGTGCAGGGCGTGCAATCCGCTGCAACCACCATTTTCT
>JBJEZV010000187.1:3109-8359 GCA_051887595.1 Comamonas sp. | reverse complement strand
TCACCAATGCCAGCGCCGCTATCGAGCAGCTGCTGGTTGATGTGTTGCTTGTCTTGCAAACTCAGGCCAGGGGTGGGCAAGCTTAGCAATGCCGAGCCACCACCAGAGATCAAGCACAGCACCAGATCATCGGCGGTCAGTCCTTGCACGGCATTCAAAATGGTCTGGCTGGCCGCTACGCCCGCGGCATCAGGCACAGGATGGCGCGCTTCCAGCACCCGTATCGCGGTGCGTAATCCAGTGGGCCGTGGAGGTACGTGGTCATAACGGGTCACGACCACGCCTTCCAGCGGCGCATCCGCAGGCCACAGCGCTTCCACAGCCTGGGCCATGGCGGCGGCAGCCTTGCCCGCACCAATCACCACGGTCTTTCCCTTGGGCGGCGTTGGTAGATGGCCCTGCAAAGCCTGCAAAGGCGTGGCACTGGCCACGGCCACCTCAAACAAGTGGCGCAAGAACGCGCCAGGCTGTGAACGCCAATCAGATACAGGAGCAAAGTGGTGCATGCGGGCGATTGTGCGAGGCTTTGGAAATAAAAAAAAGCCCACCGCAGGGTGCGGTGGGCGTTGTCTGGTTTCGTGGTTAAGGGGTGACGGCGCCCGCTTCAAACCACTGCTTGAACGCTTCGCGCTCGGCGTCGCTCAGCACGTTCGGGTTACCAAAAGGCATTTTGCGCAGCACCACTACCTGCTGGTAGATCGATTGCGCGTGCTGCTTGATGTCTTGGGCGTTATCGAATTTGACGTTCTTTTGTGCAATCGTGGCACTGCTGTGGCAGACCACACAGTGTTGCTGCAGTACCTCATGTAATCGATCATAGCTGCCCGCTGCAGGAGCTGTAGCTGCTGTAGTCACTGCCGCTGTGCTTGCTGCATCAGGATTCGCAGCCTCTTGGCCTTGCAACACCACCTGCCCCACAGGTGCGATGGTGGCGCTGCTTGCATTAGCTACCGCTGGGGCGGCAGCGGGGCGCAGCCACACCATGGTTCCCAGGAGTACCAACAAACCGACAACTGCGTATTTCCAGGGATGGGGATTGCGGCCCAATTTGTAACCATGGCGCATCACAAAGAACTGTCGAATGGCTGCGCCGCTGAACATCATCAAAATCAGCACCAGCCAGTTCAATTCGTGCGAATGCAGCCAGCCATAGTGGTTGGACAACATGGCAAACAACACGGGCAGCGTGAAGTAGGTGTTGTGCACGCTGCGCTGCTTGCCACGCTGGCCATGGATGGGGTCCACCGGCTCGCCAGCTTTGAGTGCTGCGACCACTTTGCGCTGGCCAGGAATGATCCAGAAGAACACGTTGGCACTCATGGCAGTAGCGAGCATGGCGCCCACCAGCAAGAAGGCTGCCTGCCCGGGGAACAACATGCAGGCAACGTACGAAGCTATACACACCAGCACCAACACCAGTGTGCCAACGATGGCATCGCCATTGCGCTGCTGACCAAAGATGCGGCAGATCGCGTCGTACAGCAGCCAGAACACCACCAAAAACGCCAACGCCACGACGATGGCCATCGACGTGGAGAGCACCGGATTGGCAGGATTGACCAGGTAGATATTTGCGTTCCACAGGTACGACACCGTCAGCAGGGCAAAACCCGAGAGCCAGGTGGTGTAGCTTTCCCAGAAGAACCAATGCAAATGCCCGGGCAGCTGCGGCGGGGCCACATTGAATTTGACGGGGTGGTAGAAACCACCGCCGTGTACGGCCCACAGCTCGCCGCTGACGCCCTGCTTCTTGAGGTCTTCATCGACGGGCGGCGTGAGGCTGCTGTCCAGAAACACAAAGTAAAACGACGAGCCCACCCAGGCGATGGCAGTGATGACGTGCAGCCACCGCAACAGCAGGTTGGCCCAGTCGAGGATATAGCTTTCCATAGCACTCAACTCCGGCAGCACAAAGGCTGCCTAAAGGATCAAACCTGCTCACCACTGCGGGCGCTCTGAGCAGCAACATAGGGCCGCGCACCTGAAATGCGCTGCTGCCTCCACCGCTGTGCACAGACCATTGGCATTCATGCTGCGCGGGATGGGACAGCAGCCGTGGGCACCGCTGCGACCTGTCTTTGACCAAAGTGTATGCAATTTTTGTTGCCAAACGACAAGAAATTGCAGCCCGCTAGTACAAGTACTAGGTACCCAAGCAGCGGTCAAAGCGCTTGGTGACGGATTTGCAATAACTGTGCCGCCACGGCAATGGCAATGCTTTCTGGCTCTTTGCCAGGTACGCCCGGCATGCCGATGGGGCAAGTGACACTGGCGATTTCGGCATCGGTGAACCCACGCTCGCGCAGACGGCGTTGAAAAACGGCCCATTTGGTGTCGCTGCCGATCAGGCCAATCCACCGCACATCCTGCTGCGCACGCTGGCGGCGCAGGCAAGCGCAGACCAGCTCTAGGTCTTCGCTGTGGCTAAAGCTCATGATCAGCACCAGCGACTGCGCGGGCAAATCTGCGACGCTGGCCTGGATCGGATCCGAGTGCTCGCAATGCACCTGAGGACCGAGGTGCTCGGGAAAGACGTCGTCACGGCTGTCTGCCCAATACACCTCAAACAGCAAGTTGGGCAGCACGCGCACAATGGCCTGGCCCACATGGCCCGCGCCAAACAAAGCCACCGGCGTGAGAGGCGGCTGCAGGCGCTGCAACGTCGTCGCTAAGTTGCTGGCATCGAGCCGGCCCATGCGCACCTGCACCGCGCCGCCACAGCACTGGCCCAAACTGGGACCAAGTGCCAGTTGCCACTGCTGCGGCTCGCCCGGCATGCCCTGCGCGATCCATTCACGCGCTCGCTGCAGGGCCTCCCATTCAAGATGCCCGCCCCCAATCGTGCCCAACAGGCTGTCTGCCGATACGGCCATCCATGCGCCAGGGCCGCGCGGCGCAGAGCCCTGTACTTGCAGCACTTCCACCAGACACACAGCCTGTTGCGCCACCGTGGCGCGAAGACGATCCCAGACGTTCACTCTTGCTTCCTTGCTTTGTTGTGTTGAACTGCCGCCGTCCATGTTGTCTGCTTTCGCCCAGCAGCACTTGGCGCTAAGCTTGTGCCATGCACGACCACCACCCTACCCCTCCAAGTCCCGATCATCCTAAGCGCCATTGGTTATGGGGTGGTCTGCTCACCGCTTGCAGCGCGATTTTGGCGGCGTGCGGGGTGAGGCCTTCCAGCAAACCCAGCTCTGGAGCACGCAGCCCCGCTTCCAGCGCCACCACGGCACGTGCTTATCGCCAAGACGCTGCACGCCATATATACCAAGCCAATAGCCAGCGCATCTACAAAGGCCAGCTACCAGCCATGCTGTATGCCGTGGGTGTGCTGGAAGTCAACTTGGATCGTCAAGGGAATGTGCGCAGCTTTAACTGGATGCGTGCTCCGCGCCATGCCCCCGAAGTGATGCGCGAAATCGAGCGCACGGTGCGTGCGGCATCGCCCTTGCCCGCGCCTGCAAATGTGCGGGATCGCCTGGTCTGGACCGATACCTGGCTGTGGGACCGATCCGGCCAATTCCAGCTCGATACCTTGACCGAAGGCCAACGCAGCGGCGGTTGACGCGGCTCACATGCACCAATAGTGTGCAAATGCACACAAATGAGGAGCTACTCGCCTTTAATCTGTGTGCTTTTGCAAATCATTGGACTGGAAAAAGCTTATGGAGCAAAGGGCCATAGCTCCTTTTTTAGTTATTTTCGCTTTGCTTAAGAGCCGCGGTAGGTGGAATAGCTCCATGGACTCACCAACAGCGGCACGTGGTAATGCTGATCGGCATGCGCCACACCAAAGTCCAGGTTCACCACATTGAGAAAACTAGGCTGGGGAAGTTGCACGCCTTTTGCTTGAAAGTAGGCCGCCACGTCAAACGACAAACGGTAAGTGCCGGGTTGCAGGCTGTGGTTGTCAAACAAAGGCTGGTTGGTGCGCCCGTCGTGGTTGAGGGTGTGCTGCTGCAGCAACGTGGCCTGGTCGCCGATGGTCGCATAGAGCTTCACTTGCATGCCTGCCGCTGGGCAGCCGTGCATGGTGTCCAGTACGTGGGTGCTCAATCCCATAGGGTAACTCCTTGATATGTGCAGCTGCCGCGCAACCGCTTGTTTACCAAAAGTGTATACAATTTTTGCTCAAACGCATCTATGATGATCCCTATGGAAACATCCTCCACCAGCGCTATTGCCGATGCACTGACACGTGCCATCGTTGAGCACAAATTACTTCCGGGCACCAAGTTGGCCGAGCAAAAACTTGCCGACCACTTTGGTGTCTCCCGCACCTTGGTCAGGCAAGCTTTGTTCCAGCTTTCGCAAAACCGCTTGGTCACACTGGCACCTGCGCGAGGCGCTTTTGTCGCTACGCCTTCGGTGAACGAGGCCAAGCAGGTGTTTGCCGTGCGACGCATGCTGGAGACCGAAATGACCCGCGCCTTTGTGCGCCAAGTCACGCCCAAGCAAATCAAGGCGCTCAAATCCCACATGGCCTCCGAGAAAAAAGCCATGGACCGCAACGACGTGGGTCAGCGCACCGAGCTGCTGGGCGACTTTCACGTCGTCATGGCTGAGCTCATGGGCAACACCGTGCTGGCCCAAATTTTGGGCGATCTCATCTCACGCTGCGCGCTGATTACGCTCATGTACCAAAGCACCACAGCGGCGGCCCATTCGCACGAAGAGCACGAAGCCATCGTGGCCGCCCTTGCGGCCAAGGACGAAGACACCGCCGTGCGTTTGATGCAAGAACATTTGGAGCACGTCGAGCAAGGGCTGACCTTTGACCGCGACCTGCCGACCAACGATTTGTCCATGGCGCTGTCCAGCGTCACTTTGTGAAGTTCTCCGGGTTCGACTGTTTGCCACCATGACCTACAACGCCTGCGCCCCCTATCCCCGTGACCTCATTGGCTATGGCCGCCACGCTCCGCACCCGCAGTGGCCCGGGCAAGCCCGAATCGCTGTGCAGTTTGTGCTGAACTACGAAGAAGGGGGCGAAAACTGCGTGCTGCATGGCGACGCAGCCAGCGAGCAGTTTTTGTCGGAGATGTTCAATCCGGCGGCTTACCCCGAGCGCCACATGAGCATGGAAGGCATCTACGAATATGGCAGTCGCGCTGGGGTGTGGCGCATCCTGCGCGAATTCGAAAAGCGCGGACTGCCGCTGACCGTGTTTGGCGTGGCGACCGCGCTGCAAAAACACCGCGAAGTCGCGCAAGCTTTCCATGAGCTGGGCCATGAAGTGGCCTGCCATGG
>JBJEZV010000187.1:1541-3009 GCA_051887595.1 Comamonas sp. | reverse complement strand
TTGGCAGGCAAAGCCATGGTCAGCAATACGCTGACCGCTGAGTCAACCAACGAACAAAAAACCGCAGGGCTGACCCATTGCACCCCCGAAGAATTTGCGCAGATTCAGCAGCTCAATGCCGATTACAACGCACGCTTTGGTTTTCCTTTTATCGTGGCAGTGCGCGGCCCACGGGGCACGGGTTTGACCAAGCAGGAGATCATCGCCACCTTTGCGCGACGCCTGAACAACCACCCTGACTTTGAGCGAGCCGAAGCCATCCGCAATATTCACCGGATTGCCGAGATCCGGCTGAACGACAAATTTGGCTACGAGCCCACACTGGGCAATGATGTCTGGGATTGGCAAGAACGACTGGCCCAGCACAGCGAACCGGGCTATGCCGAAAAAGGCCAACTCACCGTCACCTACTTAACCGATGCCCACCGCGCTTGTGCGCAGCGCATCAGCCACTGGATGCGCGATTGCGGCTTTGATGACGTGGAGATCGACGCTGTCGGCAACGTGGTAGGTCGCTACCACCCTGCCCAAGACGGTGCAAAGTATGTGCTGACCGGCAGCCACTACGACACCGTGCGCAACGGCGGCAAATACGATGGCCGCCTGGGCATTTTTGTGCCCATGGCTTGCGTGCGCGAGTTGCACCGCGCAGGCAAACGCATGCCCTTTGGCATTGAAGTGGTGGGTTTTGCCGAAGAAGAAGGCCAGCGCTACAAGGCCACCTTCCTTGGCTCTGGCGCCTTGATTGGCGACTTCAAGCCCGAATGGCTGGAGCAAAAAGATGCCGATGGCATCACCATGCGCGAGGCAATGCAGCACGCCGGGCTGTGCATCGATGACATCCCCAAGATTCGACGCGACGCCGCGCAGTACCTGGGCTTTATTGAAGTCCATATTGAACAAGGCCCCGTGCTCAACGAACTGGACATTCCGCTGGGCGTGGTCACCTCCATCAACGGCGGCGTGCGCTATGTCTGCGAGATGATCGGCACGGCCAGCCATGCAGGCACCACCCCCATGGACCGCCGCCGCGATGCTGCACTGGGTGTGGCGGAACTGGCGCTGTACATGGAGCAGCGCGCGGCCCAAGACGGCGACAGCGTGGCCACCATCGGCATGCTGCAAGTGCCCAATGGCTCGATCAATGTCGTGCCCGGCCGCTGCCAGTTCAGCATGGACATGCGCGCCCCTACCGATGCCCAGCGCGATGCCATGGTCAAAGATGTGTTGGCCAAGCTGGAAGAGATCGCCCAGCGCCGAGGCCTGCAAACCAAGCTGGAGTTGGCCATGCAAGCCGCTGCCGCGCCCAGCGACCCTGCTTGGCAAGCGCGTTGGGAAAAGGCCGTTGCAGCCTTGGGCGTGCCGGTCTACCGCATGCCCAGCGGCGCAGGCCACGACGCCATGAAGCTGCATGAAATCATGCCCCAGGCCATGCTGTTTACACGCGGCCTGAACAGCGGCATCAGCC
>JBJEZV010000187.1:0-1441 GCA_051887595.1 Comamonas sp. | reverse complement strand
GAAATCATGCCCCAGGCCATGCTGTTTACACGCGGCCTGAACAGCGGCATCAGCCACAACCCGCTTGAATCGACCACCAGCGACGACATGCAACTGGCCGTGGACGCTTTCAGCCACGTGCTGCAGCAACTGGCTGCTGCATGACTTCAGACTTCTTTTGAGACCACCACAATGACCCAAGACCGCCAAGCCACTTACGCCGCGCTGGATGCGTGGATCGACGCGCACTTCGACGAACAGGTGCAGTTTCTGCAAGCGCTGGTGCAAGTACCCACCGACACGCCACCGGGCAACAATGCGCCACACGCCGAGCGCACGGCCGATCTGATTGCAGAGTTTGGCTTTGACGCCGAAAAGCATGTGGTGCCTGCACAGGAAGTCAAAGACTACGGCATGGAGTCCATCACCAACCTGATCGTGCGCCGTCCTTATGGCGATGGCGGCAAGACCATTGCGCTGAACGCCCACGGTGATGTGGTGCCGCCCGGCGAGGGCTGGAGCAAAGATCCCTACGGTGCACAGATCGAAGACGGCAAGATGTATGGCCGCGCCACCGCCGTGAGCAAGAGCGACTTCTCCACCTTCACCTTTGCGGTGCGTGCATTGGAAGCTGTGGCCAAGCCCACCAAGGGCAATATCGAGCTGCACTTTACCTATGACGAAGAGTTTGGCGGCGAACTTGGACCCGGCTGGCTTCTGAAAAACGGCCTGACCAAGCCCGACTTGATGGTGGCTGCTGGCTTTAGCTACGAGGTCGTGACGGCCCACAACGGCTGCTTGCAAATGGAAGTGACCGTACACGGCAAGATGGCCCATGCCGCCGTGCCGCACACGGGTGTGGATGCGCTGCAGGGTGCGGTGGCCATCATGAACGGTCTGTATGCCGAAAACGTGAAATACCAGCAGGTGCTGTCCAAGGTGCCGGGCATCAAGCACCCTTACTTGAACATTGGCCGCATTGAAGGCGGCACCAACACCAATGTGATTCCAGGCAAGGTGGTGCTCAAGCTCGACCGCCGCATGATTCCCGAAGAAAACCCCGTAGAAGTCGAAGCGTCGATCCGCGCTGTGATTGCCAATGCGGTCAAGGACTTCAACACCGCGCGCGGCTACCAAGGAGAAGACGCCGTGCGCGTGGACATCAAGCGCCTGCTGCTGGCCAACGCCATGACGCCACTGCCCGGCAACCAGCCTTTGGTGGATGCTATCCAAACCCATGGCGAAGCGGTGTTTGGCGAAAAACCTGCCGCTGTGGGCACGCCGCTGTACACCGATGTGCGCCTGTATGTCGAGCGTGGCATTCCCGGTGTGATCTATGGCGCAGGCCCGCGTACGGTGTTAGAGAGCCATGCCAAGCGCTCGGACGAACGCTTGGAGCTGGAAGACCTGCGCCGTGCCACCAAGGTCGTAGCACGCAGCTTGGCAGATTGGCTGGCCTGAC
>JBJEZV010000186.1:3507-8532 GCA_051887595.1 Comamonas sp. | reverse complement strand
GCCGAGCGCAAGATTGCGTTTCGCTGCTTTTATTCCTTTCTCTGACCAGCGCAGCTCTCGGACACAATAAAAAAAAGCGCTCTGAAGGAGCGCTTTTTTGCGAGGCCATACCAATACCAGCTCGGAACTATCGCACAGCCAAGCTGGCAGCCAATGCCTCGTATTCGGCGACCGGCACTTCTTCTGCACGGCGCTGCAAATCGAAATCGCCACCAAAGCCTTTTCCATCCAGCCATTTGCCCAAGGTATTGCGCAAAATTTTGCGTCGCTGGCTGAACGCTACCTGCACCAGCTCCTCCAGCAAACGTGGATCCAATGCAGCAGGTTGTGCGCGCGGCACCATGCGCACCACGGCACTATTGACCTTCGGAGGGGGATTGAAGCTCTCAGGTGGCACAAACAGCACGTTTTCCATGGCGTAGCGCCACTGCAGCATGACCGATAAACGTCCATAGTCGGAGTTACCAGCATCGGCCACCATGCGGTCGATCACTTCTTTTTGCAGCATAAAGTGCTGGTCTTCCACCACATCTACATGTTCGAGCAAATGGAACAAGATGGGCGAAGAGATGTTGTAGGGCAAGTTGCCCGCCACACGCAGCTTGGGCACACCCAAGTCGTGAGCCAACGCGGTGAAGTCCACCTTGAGCACATCCGACTCAATGACGCGCAGCTGCGGTTTGGAACGCAGACGTGCAGCCAAGTCGCGATCGAGCTCAATCACGGTCAGCTGGCCTGTGCGCTCCACCAGTGGCTGGGTCAGGGCCATGAGGCCAGGACCAATCTCCACCAAAGGCTGGCCGGGCTTGGGATCAATGGCCGCAACGATGGAGTCGATGATGCCGTGGTCGGTCAGAAAGTTCTGACCGAAACGTTTACGGGGAATATGTTTCACACGAAATACTTATTGCGGTGGCTCGCGGTATTCCACATAGGCTTGTCCGCGCACTTCTTGCAGCCAGGTGGCATGCGCCTTCTCCAGCTTCTGTTCACGGACCACGTCGCGCAGCATTTCGCGCTGCTCTCGTGGTGTCAATGTGGCTTGGCGGCGCTCCACCAGTTGAATCAAATGCACGCCAAAGCGTGACACGACAGGCTGGCTCACCTGTCCGGGCTGCAAAGCATTCAAAGCCTGTTCAAACTCTGGCACATAGCGGCCAGGGCCTGCCCAACCCAGATCGCCGCCCATCGCCGCGCTGCCGTCTTCAGAGTATTGGCGCGCCAGCTCTTCGAAGCTTGCGCCACGCTCCAGGCGCTGGCGCAACTCAGAAAGTTGGCGCGCTGCCTCTCGTTCGCCCAATTGTGGCGAAGTGCGCAACAGGATGTGGCGTGCATGGTTTTGTGTGACCACGGCAGCCACCCCGGCTGCGCTCTTGTCGATCACCTTCAGAATATGGAAACCTGCCGCCGAACGAATGGGGCCGACCACCCCACCCACCGGCGTATTGCCAATGGCTTCGATGAACAAATTGGGGTAACGGCTGGCAGGGCGCATGCCCAAAATGGCCTGACCGCCCTCCGAAAAGCGCTGTGCTACAGCTGCAAAGTCAGCTTCTGTACGTGCAGCCTGCAGGGCCTGCTGAGCCTTAACTTGACGTTGGGCAATTTCGCTTTCGCTCGCACGTTCTGGCACGGCAATCAGGATGTGCCCTAGGTTCAGGGTCGCCGTGGACAGGTCGGTGTTGTCGCCTTGGGTTTGTCGCTGCTCTGCAAGATACTGGTCAATGTCTTGTTCCGTCACCTGCACACGGCCATCGACTTCGCGATCCTGCAACCGCTGGATCAGCATCTGGTTGCGAATTTCCTCACGGAAAATCGCTTCGGTCGAGCCTTGCTTCACAATTTCCTGGCGCATGGCCTCTGGCGTCAAGCCGTTTTGGCGGGCCATGTTTTCCAGCGCCTGGTCGACCGCATAGTCATCGACCTTAATGCCCCGCTCCTTGGCACTTTGGACCTGGGCTTTCTCCACAATCAAGCGCTCCAAGACTTCACGTGCCAATTCCTCGGTGGCGGGCAATTGCTGCGTGCCTTGGGCCTGCATGGCTTGCATCACACGCTGCATGCGCGCACGCACCTCGTTGTTGGTCACAGGCTCCGAATTCACAATCGCGACGATGTAGTCTGCAGAGCGTAGACCGCTGGTTGCGCTGGCCGCCGCCACTGGCTGGACCTCCGTCGACAAGGCGCGGGTCAGTTCACCCGATGCAGGGCTGCGCAAGCCTTGGGCATGCACTGCCATACTGGAAATGGACGCTGCACAAACAAGTCCCAAGGCGAAATAGCGTGGCATAGAAATCAGGTGGTGCATGGAAGACATTTAGTCGTAATTGCTGAAACGGCTGCGGGTGACAGTGTCACGCTCGCGCAGGGGCTGGTAGCCCGGCACATATTCTTTCAAAGAGCTCAAGGGATCACGCCCCAAACTCAAACGAGAAAAACCCACAAACTCCAGCTGGAACAACAACCGCGTGTTGGAGGAAATACGGCTGTTTTGCACGCGCTCGACCACCACACGCCCAATCCAGCAGCAGCTGTCGTATTCGAAGCCCACAATGGTGTCGACCAGCTTCTTATCGTACATGCTGTAGTTCAAGCGCCCCACGCTGTACCAGCGACCGCCACCCGTAGGTTGGCCCAAGGCATCTTTGCGGCCTTCATTCAACGGCCATTGCCAGCCAAAGTCGATTTGCTCGCTGCCCACGTTGGCCGCCTGCAAGCTGTTGCTGCGCTGGTAGCGATACGCCGCACTCAGCGTTTTGTACGGCCCGGGCATATAGCGCCCGCCAATCGACGAACGCACGGTGCGCTGGATGTCGCGGTTGTACTGAATCACGCTGTCGGTACTCCAGCGCTGGTTCCAGTTGATGCCCGCGCCCACCAGAATGTCCGACCAGCCCGTTTTGCCGAGCAAGTCATTGTCATAGCCCAGCCCCACACGCTGGTCTTCCAACCGCAAGCGCTGTGCAATGCCAAAGCGCGCGACTTCGGCACCATCGTCGGGCTTTAAGTAACGCGTCGTCAGCCCCACCGTCAACAAATTGTTGTCGGCGATGCGGTCGTGTCCCGTGTAGCTGTTTTCGCTGTAAATCGAGCCAAAGTTAAAGTCTGTGAGCGCTGTGTCATACAACGGCACCATGCTCTGGTTGCGGTACGGCGTATAGGTGTAAAACGCACGCGGCTCTAGCGTTTGGACATAGTTTTTGCCTAGCAAACGTGTATCTCGCTCAAACACCAGCCCCGAATCCAAGCTGAACGTTGGGATAGCAAAGGAGTGGTTGCGCGAACGATGGGGTGCATCGCTCTCAAACTGGTAATTGCTAGCGTGCAATTTGAACTTGGGAGTTACAAAACCCCCAGGTAATACGATAGGCCAGCCAATTTGGATCAGACCATAAGAGCGCTGACCATTGTTGATGTGATCACGTCCATCAATCGTGTCTGCGCGAAAACGCGTGGTTTCTGCCATCAGACCTACATCCAAACCCTGCAGCGCCCAAGCGTCGGTGTTGTAGTTCCATCGCAGCTGTGGCAACCGATTAAAAGGTGGCGTAATCGGAGCCAAAGGATCCTGGAGCACCTGCCACTTTTGCGCATACAGCGAAACAGCATGCTTGCCAGCACTCCATCTCAGAGTGCCGTCGCTGCTGATCAATCGATCACCCGTGGTGCTCAATCCGCTTGCGCCCCCGGCACGGCTGAAGTCGCGCCAGTAGTCGTCGTCGCTGACGCGGCGCAGATTCCAGTTCAGCCCTAAGCCACCTATCGGTGTGGTCAATGCCGTCTGGTGCTTCCAGGCATAGCTCCAGCGATCACGGTCGCGCAGCTTGTCGTCGGGCATATAGTCCGTTTCAAGGACACCCGAATAGCTGGGCTCCAGATAACGAAACTCAGTACCCAGGTACACACCACGCTTGGTCATCAGCGTGGGCGTGATCGTGGCATCGCGATTGGGCGCAATATTCCAGTAGTAGGGCTGGCTGTACTCAAAGCCGCTGTCGCTGTCGATGCCGATCGTGGGCGGCAGCAAGCCCGACTTGCGCTTATCCGAAAGCGGAAAACTAATGGCCGGAATGGGCAAGATCGGCACGCCCTTAAATTCCAAGTTACCGCCGTAGGCGACGCCTACGTCTTCCACACGATCAAGCTCAATCCGCTTGGCGCGGATCACCCAGTCAGGCTCCCAGCTGGCCTCGTCATCGCGCAAGCACGTGGTGTAGGTGGCTTGGTAGACCACGGTGTTGTCGCGGTCAATGAACTGCACGCGCTCGGCGTCGCCGTGGCCTTGGGTTTCCAGAAACTGGTAGGTCGCCTGCGTAAAGTCGCCTTGAAAGGCATCCACTTGCAACTGAAGCGCCGTGCCTTGGTAAATATTGCCGCCACGGTTGATGTGCACATTGCCTTGTGCGTTGACCGTGTCATCGGCCACGGTGTATTCCACCCGGTCGGCGCGGATCACGGTATCGCCACGGCGCAGCTCCGCCCCTCCTTCCAGCACGGCATTGATATCGGCTTGACCGCTGACCTGCTCCGCACGCAGGTAGGAAGGCAATTGGTCGCGCAGTGCCGGATTCAGGCTCTCCTCCAGCATCAGGCTGGGCTTGAGTTGCGGCGCTGGCAAGGCGGTATCCCAGCGGCTCACGCCATCTGCCGACGCCTGTGCCTGCACAGCCAGTGGCAGTGCGCAGCTCCATGCCAAGGCCATGGCTGCGGTCAAAGGGCGCAGGCGGTATTGGGAAATGGGCGAAGGCTGGGAAGTAGCGTGCGGACTCACGGGCGCATTCAATCAAAGCGGAGATGGAGGGCGAGCGCGGAGGGAATCCGGGCCGTTTGTAGAATCGGATTATCCATGAGCGATCCTAACTTCCCCACATCTTCCGTAGTTTGGGCCGACACCGGTCGCCAAACCCTGTTTGAACAATGGCTGGCCGGCATTGCGCAGCGCCACGCGCTGCAGGCAGACAGTCTACGCCCTGCGTCGGCCGACGCAAGCTTTCGGCGTTACTTGCGTATCGATACGCAAGCAGG
>JBJEZV010000186.1:0-3407 GCA_051887595.1 Comamonas sp. | reverse complement strand
TTGGCCTCGCAACCCGGCGTGTTGCCCGCCTATGACGAGGCTCTGCTGCGCCGCGAGCTGCAACTGTTTCCCGATTGGTATGTAGCGCAGCACCGGCAACAGACGCTGGATGCGGGCCAGCAAGCCGTGCTCGGCAAGGCCTTTGACACCATCGTGTCTCACAACCTCTCCGCGCCCAGCGTCTATGTGCACCGCGACTTTATGGCGCGCAACCTGATGCTGCCGTTGCAGCCCGGCGGCAGCCTGTCGGTGCTGGACTTCCAGGACGCGGTGTACGGCCCCATCACGTACGACATTGCCAGCTTGTTGCGCGATGCCTTCCTGACGTGGGAAGAAGACTTTGTCATCGACATCACCGTGCGCTACTGGGAAAAAGCCCGCAAGGCCGGACTGGTCGGTGCTACCAGCGCCAGCGGGTGGGGCGATGACTTTGGCGAGTTTTACCGTGCGGTCGAGTGGATGGGCCTGCAGCGCCACCTGAAAGTGGCAGGCATTTTTGCGCGCCTGACACTGCGCGATGGCAAGCCCAAGTACTTGGCCGATACCCCACGCTTTATTCACTATCTGCGCTCGACCTGCAGCCGCTACCGCGAGCTGGGGCCGCTGCTGCGATTGATCGACCAGATCGAAAACATTCAGCCTGCCGTGGGATACGCCTACGGCCGGATGTAAAAACTCCATAACCATAGCTGCTTACCTTTGACCAGCAACACTTTGCGTATAAAAATTATCGGAAAGTGTTGATGCACCAAGGCAAGCAGCTTCTTTTTTTGAGGCATTGATGCCCCGTTTTCATTGTCCTTTGCCTTTGGCCGCTGGCACAGAGATTGAGCTTCCCGCAGGCGCGGCTCGCCATGTACAGGTGCTGCGCATGCAGCCTGGCGACACACTGACCCTGTTTGAAGGCCGACAGGATGGCCCTGGCGGCGAATGGCAGGCGACGATCTTGCGCATGGGCCGCAGCGATGTGCAGGTGCGCGTGGACCAGCACATCCCCAGCGAGCGCGAAAACATCCGCGCCGTCCACCTGCTGGCAGGTATTACAGCCAATGAGCGCATGGATTGGTTGGTCGAAAAAGCCACCGAGCTGGGCGTGACCAGCATCACTCCTTTGCTGGCCGAGCGCAGCGTACTCAAGCTCAAAGGCGAGCGCGGCGACAAAAAACGCGCCCATTGGCAGGCTGTGGCGGTCGCCGCCTGCGAACAGTGCGGACGCAACCGCGTACCTGTGATTGAAGAAGCCATGAGCTTGGCGCAGTGGCTGGCAGCCCATCCGGATGCGCCTCACGCGCGCCGCGCGGTGCTGTCGCTGGCCGATGGGACGCAACCGCTGCAGCAACTGCTGGCGCAAGATGGCCCCAGCCAGCCGGTGGTGTTTTTATCTGGCCCCGAAGGCGGCCTGACTGCTGCTGAGGAGCAGGCTGCACGCAGCCACGGCTTTGCGCCGGTCACCCTCGGCCCGCGCGTGCTGCGCGCCGAAACTGCGCCGCTGGCGGCATTGGTGCTGGCCACGCTCTAGTAGGCGCCGTAAGAAACTCAGGCGACCTGATCCGTCTCGACTCCCGGCGACGTGGGCATGGCCGCAATCACCTGCGCCACGGCAGCAGTGAGCTTTTTGGCGTAGGGCACGTGCAAGAACTCGTTGGGGCCGTGGGCGTTGCTCTTGGGGCCAAGCACGCCGCACACCATCATCTGCGCCTTGGGAAAGCCCTGGCTGAGCAAATTCATCAATGGAATGGTGCCGCCTTGGCCGATGTAGCCACAGTCCGCTCCGAAATGCGCGCGGCTGGCTTGGTTGAGTGCCTGCTCAAACCACGGCGTCATGCCCGGCGCATTCCAGCCGCTGGAGCTGGACAAGCCCTCCCATGTCACCTTGGCCTGGTAGGGCGCGTTGTCTTCGAGCAAACGCTTCATCTCTTGCACACAGCTGGCTGCGTCCACCAAAGGTGGCAGGCGCAGGCTGAGCTTGAATGCGGTGTACGGCCGCAGCACATTGCCCGCGTTTTGCAGCGACGGGAAGCCCTCCGCCCCTGTCACCGACAGCGTGGGCTCCCAGGTGCGCTTGAGCAGGGCTTGCACGGGATCAGTGGTCGTGGGCAGCGACACCAGCGTCGATCCCCCACAGTCATGGTGTGCCCAAGGAAAGCGCTTGTACGTTTCCTCACCCAAAATCGCTGCTGTCGCTCGCGCTTGCGCCAATCGATCGGTAGGCACTTCGCAGTGAAAGCTCTCTGGCAACAGGCGTCCAGTACGGCTGTCTTCTAGACGGTCGAGCACCTGGCGCATGATGCGAAACGACGAAGGCACTACGCCTGAAGCATCGCCTGAGTGCACGCCTTCAGTCAAAATTTCCACCTTCAGCGTGCCGCTGGCCATGCCGCGCAGGCTGGTGGTGAGCCACAACTGGTCATAGTTCCCAGCACCACTGTCCAGGCAAATCACCAGCTCCACGGCGCCCAGGCGCGGGCGCAGCATGTCGATATAGGGCAGCAGGTCGGCCGAGCCGCTTTCTTCTGCGGTTTCGATGATGCCCACAATGCGCGGATGCATGACGTTTTGGCTCTTGAGTGCCTGCACCGCCGCAATGCTGGCGTAGACCGCATAGCCATCGTCAGCCCCGCCACGGCCATAGAGCTTGCCGTCTTCGAATACGGGCGTCCACGGCCCCAGGTCACTGCGCCAGCCTTCAAATTCGGGTTGTTTGTCCAGGTGGCCATACATCAGCACCGTGGGGCTATCCGCGTTATTGGCCTGCGGCTGCGTACCTGCCACTTCAAAAAACAGCACCGGCGTGCGTCCAGGCATGCGCACGATTTCCAGCTTCAGCCCCTCGACTTTTTGCGCTTCAACCCAGACAGCCGCATTGCGCAGCACCGTGTCCAGCAAACCCTGCGCTTCCCAATCGGGCGCAAACATGGGCGACTTAGCGGGGATGGCAATGTAGTCTTTGAGTTGGCCCACGATGTCGTGGTCCCACTGGCGGCTGACGTGCTCCAGAGCCTGTGCCGTATTCAAGGCGTTGGAAGGAATGCGTGCGTTCATGGGTGGCCTCCAAAAGGACAACGCGGCGCTGGGCCGCACTAGCTAGTCATTGTGCGACAAAAAAAGCCCGCCTTACCAAGACGGGCTGTGGCTGGCAGCAGCCAGAGACGCGGCCTGCAGCGTCAATGCGAAGGCAGCGCCAAAGCCGCGCTGGGCAACTTAAAGACAGCCACCGATTCTTCCAGTCGCATGGCCTGCTCTCGCATGCTCTGAGATGCAGCGGCGGACTCTTCGACCAAAGCGGCGTTTTGCTGGGTCAATTGATCAAGCTGCATGACGTCTTGATTGACCTCGCTGATTAGCGAGGCCTGTTCAGAAGCCGCCGAGGCAATCTCGCCAATGATGTCACCCATGCGCTGTACCGA
>JBJEZV010000185.1:0-8536 GCA_051887595.1 Comamonas sp. | reverse complement strand
AGATTCCGTGCTCACACATGGAAAAGCCAGAGCACAGACAATCCGCCTGCACCTGCCCCTGGCAGATGCTTGTTGTTTGCTCTATCCCCTTTTTGTTTGACCTCCCCACCGACCATGCGCCTGCTGCTTGCTTTGCTGTTGCCTTTTTCTGTCTTTTTCACCATTGGCCGCCCCTTTGCCGGCCTGCTGTGCCTGGTGCTGCAGCTGACCTTGATCGGCTGGGTGCCTGCTGCAATCTGGGCGGTGTATGCATTGAGCCAGTACAAGACCGATAAGAAAATTCAGGATGCGCTGAGCCGCCGCTACTAAAGCCCAAGGCCACAAACCTATCCAACAAAAAGGAGCGCCTGGGCGCTCCTTTTTGTTGGGAAATCCAGCCGAAATGCTCACAGCTCGCCGTAGCTGTGCAGGCCGGACAAGAACATGTTCACGCCCAAAAAAGCAAAGGTGGTAATGGCCAGCCCCACCAGCGCCCACCATGCAGAGACCGCTCCACGCAAGCCTTTCATCAAGCGCATGTGCAGCCAAGCGGCGTAGTTGAGCCAGACAATCAGCGCCCAGGTTTCTTTGGGGTCCCAGCTCCAGTAGCCACCCCAGGCCTCGGCCGCCCACAGCGCACCGAGCACGGTGGCAATGGTGAAAAAGGCAAAGCCCACGGCAATGGATTTGTACATCACATCGTCCAGCACTTCATAGCTGGGCAAGCGCGCTGCAATCACTTTGCGAGCAGCCAAAATCGCCGCCACGATCAAAGCCGAAACACCAAAGTAAACCATCCAGTAACTGCTGCCCGATGCTGTACTTTGGCGGAAGGCCAGCGGCTCAAAGCACAGCGCCACGCCCAGCAACCACAACGGTGCTAGCTTGTACCAGCGCGTTTCTTGCGCCTGCTGTTTGATGAGATAGGCAAACGCCACCATGGCCGCCAGCGCAAATGTGCCGTAACCAATAAAGTTGGCTGGCACGTGCACCTTCATCCACCAACTTTGCAGCGCAGGAACCAGCGGCTGGATTTGATGGGCTTCGCGCTCCACCGTGTACCACAGCAAAAAGCCTACGGCTGCGCTGACCACCAGCATGGCAAAGCCGCCCAAGGCCCGTGTGCCGTACTGCGCTTCGTAGTAGAGGTAAAACAGCGATGTCATCCAGATGAACATCACAAACACCTCATACAGATTGCTCACGGGGATGTGCCCGATATCAGGGCCGAGCAAATAGCTCTCAAACCAGCGCACCATGGTGCCCACCAAGGCCAGCGTGACAGCCGCCCAAGTCAGGCGAGAGCCAATGGAGCCAAAGGTGTCACGCTCGTTTTTGGCAAACAGACCAATCCAATAAAACAGTGTGGCCATAAAGCACAGCACACTCATCCACAAGATGGCAGATTGGCTAGATAAAAAGTACTTCAGGCCAAACACCGTCTCCGAGCGGTCAATGTGCGCAGCGCCATCCGGCCCGTGATACAGGCCAATTGCAAGCAGTGAAAGCCCTGCCACCACCAGCATGAGCTTTTGCAACGGCCGCCAAAACCAGCCCAACCAGATCAGCGCGGGCATAGTCCCCACCAAAATGCTTTTTTCGTAGCCATCCATAGCGTGGCCATAGCGGCTCAAAGCAAATATCCCGCCAACCGCCACCACGATGGCAAACAGCCAGTCCATCCAGTTGCGGCGCGCAAAAAAGCCTTCATTCAAAGTGATGGTGGACGCAGTCACGCTACTCATACAGAACGCTCCGTAGCCGGTTGTACAGCAGGGGCTGCACCCAGCAGTTTCTCAGTCAAATTGCCGAATTCACGATCGGTGTCCATGATCTTGCGATTCGAAGATAAGGCCATGGTGGCCTGTGCACCGCTGCCCGAAGGCGTCACCCAAATCCACAGTCGACGGTCTCGCACATAGAGCATGGCAAACACCCCGATGATGAGGAACAGACAGCCTAGATACACAATGTTTTTACCCGGTGCACGCGCCACCTGAAACACGCTGGCCTGCACCTGCGTGAAGTCTTGCAGCATAAAGGCCATCGGCGCGGGGTAGAACTGTGCATCACTCAGGGCAAACACGGACTGCGTCATAAAAGACAGCGTCTCTTCGCCGGGTTCCAGCGGCGCCAAACCCGCGCGTTCGCGGCTGAGCTGTGCCAGATCAAACAGCACGCCATTGAGGATGCGGATCAGCACCTCGCTGGCTCGCTCGCGTTCGGCTTCGGGCACATTGGCTTCCATGAAGCGGGCAATGGCTTGCAGGCCTCCGTCGGGCTGGGCCGCTGTGCTGCCAGAGCCTGCAAACACGTTCACCGCGCGCAAGGCTGATTGCACCAAGGCTTCCCGCAAATCTGCACGGTCTGCAGGTACCGCTTGCTCGGCATAACGACGCACAGCGGCTTCGCGCATGGCGGGGTCATACAGAGCAGCGCGCAGTCGCATAAAGCCGTCCATGCCGCCGCGATCATCCATGGGAATGCGCAGGTAGCGAAATGCCTCAGCCGGGGTGTCGCGCACACCCAGCAAGAACACGGGCGCGCCATCGCCCAGATCCACTGGTGCCATGTAGTTTTGGTATTCACGGGCCTGGCCAGCCGCATCGCGCAGCTTGTAGCCGATGCTGGGGCCGATGTTGCGCAGTGTGCGCTCCGTCACGGTTTTGTGACCACCCCCCAAGCGCGCTTCGATAGAGCTGCGCAAGTCCACCTTGCGTACATCCACAGCGCCGCCCGCTGCCGTGTCGCTGAAGTTTTCCACGTTGATGGTGCGCAGCTCCGTGAACTCCAGCGTCAGGTCTTGCTGGTTCGCAGCATCGGCGCGCGTGAGTTGTGTGCTTGCGCCAATATGGCCTTCCACCTCAAAGGGCTGGCCACCTGCCGCAAAGGGCACGGCCTTGAGCTGCACGCGCGAGCCGCCATCGTCAAAGCTGGACTGGTAGATCTCGATGCCTTGGTAACTGGCAGGATGATTGACCTCAATGCGCCGCTCGACTTGCTCGCCCGTGGCGCGATCGTGGATCACCACATCGCTGGCAAACAGCTTGGGCATGCCGGTATCGTAGTACTCGACGATGAATTTTTTCAGCTCAATGGCAAAGGGCAGCTCTTGCAGCAGTACGCCATCGGACTGGTTCAAGATGGCGGTGCTGGCCTGCGTACCTTCGGCCACCATCAAGTTGCCGCGAAACGTAGGGTTGGACAGCGACAGGCGGTGTTCGTCAGGCACATCCGAAATTCGTCCCGCGCCGGTGTAGGGCGTTTTGTCGCCCAGCCACATTTGCGCCCGCACGATCAGATCGCCATCCAGCAAACCGCCTATACAGATCAACACAATAGAAGCATGGGCCGCGATATAGCCCAGCTTGTGCGCAGCCCCGGCTTTGGCCGCCAGCATGAATGATGGGCCTTGCGCCGTGCTGCGTTCTTGCAGTTTGACTTTCCAGCCGCTGCGCGCCAAGGTGCTGCCCATGCGCTGGGCCGCCAGCTGGGGCGCCTCATCCAGCTCGGCCTGCGCCTTGTGACCAAATGCCTGCAAGCTTTGGACGCGAATGTTTTCTTTGTAATTGCGCAGATCGGCCAAGTATTTGGGGGTGTGGCGCAGCAAGCACAAAGCGGTGCTCACCACCAAAAATGCCAAGATCAGCAAAAACCACCAGGCGCTGTAGACGGCGTTGAGCTTCAAAGCCAAGAACAGCTCGGCCCAGAACGGCCCGAATTGGTTGACGTAATTGCCCACCGGTTCGTGCTGCTTGAGCACAGTGCCAATCACAGAAGCAATGCAGATCACCGTCAGCAGGGCAATCGCAAAGCGCATGGAAGCTAGCAACTCCCACCAGTCACGCAGACGTTGCGAAGGCTCAGAGGCAGTAGACGGAGCGTTAGAAGAATCAGACATGGGCAAACACACGGACCCGAAAGACAAAAGGCGGGGCCATCGCAGTATGGATGGTCCCGCCTTGGTTGGGGTTTGTTATGGGCGGCAGGTTCCCGTAGTGCACGGGAAACTTGAATTAACGCAGGCCAGCAATATAGTCCGACACCGCTTGGATCTCGCGATCATTGAGCTTGGCAGCCACATCGGTCATTTGGCCGTTGTTGGCACGCGCGCCGCTGCGAAATGCCTGCAGCTGCTTGGCCGTGTAATCCGCATGCTGGCCCGCCAAACGTGGGTACTGTGCGGGAATGCCTGCGCCATTGGGGCTGTGGCAGCTCACACATGCCGCAATGTTGCGATCAGGCACGCCACCGCGGTAAATCTTTTCACCCAGCTGCACCAAGTCTTTGTCGGTGGCAAATCCGGGCTTGGCAGGCTGCTTGGCCAACCAGGCAGACATGTTGAGCATCTCCGCATCGGAGAGCGTCATGGCAAATCCCTTCATCACAGGATCAGCACGTTTGTCTGACTTGAAGTCCTGGAGCTGTTTGACCAAATACTCCGGATGCTGATGTGCCAATTTAGGATTGGCGACAATCGTCGAATTGCCATCTGCCCCATGGCAGGCTGCGCAAACAGCTTCATAGCTGGCCTGACCTTTCACCAGGTCGGGCTTCGTCGATGGTTCGCCCGCCGCGAAGGCCGGGAGAGCGGGTGCTGCCAAAGCGGCAGCCGTCAGCAAATAGGCGAGCAACTTCATATCGAGGGTCTGGTTATGTGGGCGAAACCGCCAGATTCTACAATGGGCTCCTACGCATTGATACACCCCCATGACGACCACTTCCTCCACTTTGACACAGGGTCAAACCCCTGCCCGCATGGATCCCAAACTCGCCATGGGCTGGATGCATACGGCCCGTTTTTTGACGACAGCCGCGCAGTTACATCATCTCCCGAAGGTTGACGTTCCAGAAATCGCTTTTGTGGGACGCTCCAACGCCGGGAAATCGACGTCGATCAACACGTTGACGCAACAAAAGCAATTGGCGTTTGCCTCTAAGAAACCGGGGCGTACGCAACACATTAATTTGTTTGCTTTGGGCAAACAAGGCGTGACCGATGCCGTGCTGGCCGACCTTCCAGGCTACGGCTATGCCGCAGTCTCGCGTTCGGACAAAGAGCGCTGGCAGCGCGTGATGCTCAACTACCTCATGCAGCGCGAAAGCCTGTCCGCGGTGGTGTTGCTGTGCGATCCCCGCCTAGGCTTGACGGAGCTGGATGAAGCCTTGCTGGAAGCCATTCGCCCCCGCGTGGAGCAAGGTTTGAAGTTCTTGATCTTGCTAACCAAGGCCGACAAGCTCACGCGTTCGGAACAGGCCAAGATTTTGTCCATCACCAAGCTCAACGCGGGTGGTGGCGAGGTGCGCATGTTCTCAGCGCTGAAAAAACAGGGCGTCGACGACGTGGCCCAGTTGCTGTGGGAGTGGAGCCACCCTGCAGCCTCGGCCCCTGCGGGGGCACCAGCCTTGAGCGATACTGCGTCTGCCAGTGATGACGCAGCTCCAACAGCGGCCTAAGTTTCACTACCGGCATACACACAAAAGGCCAGTCATAGGACTGGCCTTTTTGTTCATTGAAGCTTGCATGCAATCTCTATAGCGATCAATAGAGCGACGCCTGCCCATCAGGCCGCGTTTTAAAGCGTTTGTGTACCCAGTAGTACTGGGCAATCATGGTGCGAATGGCAGCTTCCAGCTCGCGGTTCATGCGTGCGGTATCGGCCACATGATCGTCTGTCGGAAAGTTGTCCCAAGCAGGTGTCATTTCTGCCACATAGCCCTCGGGCGTCATGCGGTTGTACAACCCCACCACCTTGGCCTTACCCAGGCGCGCAAAGCGCGAAAGCGAAGGAATCGTGGCCGTTTCAGGCACCTGGAAAAATGGCACAAAGACCGAGTCGTTTTTGCCGTAATCCATGTCGGGCAGCAGATAGAGCAGCCCACCTTTGCGCAGCACTGAGATGATGGGCTTGACCCCGTCGGCGCGGTTGAGCATGCGCACATTGCCAAAGCGCTGGCGCCCCGCCATGAACCAGGCATCCAGCACCGGATCAGGGTTAGTCGCGAAGATCGACGTGAATTCGCGCTCTGTATTAAGCGGCAGTGCCAAGCCCCCCGCATCCATGCTGTAGAAGTGCGGCGCAAACACGATGGTCGGCGTATTGCCCTCCAGCTCATGGGTGGCGCCCACCAACTTGACGCGGCTGCGCACCAGCGCTTCCGAGCCAAACCACAACCAGCTGCGATCCAAAAACGTCTGGCAAAACACCACAATGCTTTCCTTGGCCAGCGCCTTGCGTTCAGCCTCGGTTTTTTCCGGAAAGCACAGCTCCAAATTGCGCAATGCCACCTTGCGCCGAGGCGCCGCAGCCACATACAGCACATTGCCCACCACGCGGCCCAAGCCACGCAGCACCGGCAACGGCAGCTTGGCCAAGCCGTGCATCAAACCAATGCCCAATTTGCTCCAGCTCATGCTTGTTCACCTTCGGCTTTGACAGGTGTTTCGTGGCGTGGCTGCTTGTAACGGCCGTAGCCCCAGAGATACTGGGTCGGGCATTGGCGAATGGTGTGTTCCATGGCTTGGTTGATCTGCACCACGGCTTCATCCAATTGATCGGACAGCTGCATGGGCAAGTTTTCAAAAAATAGTTCGTAACCGCGTCCGGCAGGCAAACGCTCGCAGCGCGCCAAGATCACGGTCGCGCCGGTTTGCAGTGCCAAGCGCGCCGCCAATGTCATCGAGTACGCGGGCTTGCCAAAAAAGGGGGCCCACTGGCCCTGCCCATGGGGCGGCACTTGGTCAGGCAGAAGCCCAACAGCCTCGCCCTTGCGCAGCGCCTTGATCATCTGCCGCACACCCGCCAATGTTGTGGGAACGGCCTGAATGCCTCGGCGATTGCGGGCCGTCAACATCATCTCAGCCAACCACGGCTGCTTGGCCGGACGGTACAAAATCGTGATCGGTCCGTGCTCGGCGGCCCAGCGTTTGGCTGCGCCTTGGACCGACAGCTCAAAGCAGCCCAGGTGCGGCGTCAAGAACAAAATCCCTTTGCCTTTGGCCCAGGCTTGCTCCACCACCTCTGCGCCATGCATGGCATTGACGGGCGTGTCGTTGAGCCACAGACGCGGCAGCTCAGCCACCATGCGCCCTGCATGGCCCACCGCCGAGCGCACCTCGGCAAAGCGATAACCTGCCTGGCGGCTGTTGTGCGCAAAGCGGCGCCGATAGGTCGGGGAAAAAGCCCAGGCCATCCAGCCCATGCACGCACCCAACAAGTGCGCCAGGGACAAAGGCACTACAGACAGAAATCGAAAAAAGCTTGGCATTAGAATGTAGGCCGTCGCTGAGTTAACAGAGCAACTTGCAGAGCGACGTAAAACAAGACTGCTAAAGCGTTCGCCGGACTCATACAGCCGCGGCAACGCGTTTGCTGATTACAGGAGTTTATTCAATGGCGAACGACTTTCTCTTCACCTCGGAATCTGTATCTGAAGGCCACCCCGATAAGGTTGCCGACCAGATCTCCGACGCAATTTTGGACGCTATTTTCGCCCAAGACCCTCACAGCCGCGTGGCAGCTGAAACGCTGACCAATACCGGTCTGGTGGTTTTGGCAGGCGAAATCACTACCGGCGCCAATGTGGACTACATCCAAGTGGCCCGCGACACCATCAAGCGCATCGGCTACGACAACACCGAATACGGCATTGATTACAAGGGCTGTGCCGTGCTGGTGGCTTATGACAAGCAAAGCCAGGACATCGCCCAAGGCGTGGATAAGGCCAGCGACGATGAGCTGAACTTGGGCGCGGGTGACCAAGGTCTGATGTTTGGCTACGCCTGCGATGAAACGCCTGAGCTGATGCCCGCCCCCATCTACTACGCCCACCGCCTGATGGAGCGCCAAGCCCAGCTGCGCAAGGATGGCCGTCTGCCTTTCCTGCGCCCGGATGCCAAGTCCCAAGTGACCATGCGCTATGTGGATGGCAAGCCCCACAGCATCGACACCGTCGTGCTGTCGACCCAGCACAGCCCTGACCAGTCTGAGTCGGCCACCAAAATGAAGGCCTCGTTCACCGAAGCCATCATTGAGGAAATCATCAAGCCTGTGCTGCCCAAGGAATGGCTGCAGGACACCAAGTACCTGATCAACCCTACCGGCCGCTTTGTGGTCGGCGGCCCTCAAGGTGACTGCGGTTTGACCGGGCGCAAGATCATTGTGGACACCTACGGCGGCGCCTGCCCCCACGGTGGCGGTGCTTTCTCGGGCAAGGACCCTTCCAAGGTGGACCGCTCGGCCGCTTACGCTGCGCGTTATGTGGCCAAGAACGTGGTCGCTGCCGGCCTGGCACGCCAGTGCCAAGTGCAAGTGGCTTACGCGATTGGCGTGGCCCGCCCCATGAACATCACGGTCTACACCGAAGGCACGGGCGTGATCCCCGACGAGCAAATCTCCAAGCTGGTCGCCGAGCACTTTGACCTGCGCCCCAAGGGCATCATCCAAATGCTGGACCTGCTGCGCCCCATTTACAGCAAGACCGCCGCCTACGGCCACTTCGGCCGCGAAGAACCCGAGTTCACTTGGGAAAAGACAGACAAAGCTGCGGAACTGCG
>JBJEZV010000184.1:0-8719 GCA_051887595.1 Comamonas sp. | reverse complement strand
GACAGGTGGCAGCGGCGCGATGCACGCGTGAAATTCAAGCATTCGCACAGAGCGCAAAAAGCCTGAAGCTGTTTGAGAGAAAGATTCATTTGAACTACGGATCAATCTATCTAAATAATCGAATTCACAGCTTAAACCATGCTTTCTATAGTGCAACCATCAGATTTGACAGGATGGACAGGATTGACGCATGGTCGATGCATGGCAGAACGCACTCTCAATGCCCAGTGCACACCGCCCTGATTTGTGGATTGGTTGCGGCGCCGGTTTTTCTGGAGACCGCACGGATGCTGCACGCCCGGTGGTTGATACCTTGATAGCCAGCGGCCATCCCAGCGTATTGATATTTGAAACGCTGGCGGAAAGAACGCTGGCACTGGCCCAATTGGTCAAAAACCAAGATCCCAGTCTAGGCTACGAGCCCCTGCTGGAAAAAATGCTGAAACCTGTGCTGCGTGACTGTATGGAGCACGGCATTCGCATCGTGAGCAACTTCGGGGCAGCCAATCCACAGGCTGCCGCCAACTGTATTCAGCACCTGGCGAAACAACTGGGTATGCGTGCACCGCGTATTGCTATTGTGAGCGGCGACGATGTGCTCACACCGATGCACATTCCATTGCTGCAGCAAGCCTGCGCCGATGCTTGGCCGCAGGAAACTGTAGTCAGTGCCAATGCCTACATTGGCGCACAGCCAATTGCGCAGGCTTTGCTCGCAGGCGCAGAGATCGTGGTGACAGGGCGCGTGGCTGATCCTTCTTTGGCGCTCGGACCTGCCGCAGCGTATTTCAGTTGGGACTGGAACGACTGGGATAAATTGGCACGAGGCACCATGGCAGGCCATTTACTTGAATGTGGCTCGCAAGTGTGTGGCGGCTACTTTGCTGATCCAGGCTACAAAGATGTGCCAGATCTAGCTTATGTAGGCTTTCCTATCGCCAAAATTGATGCATCGGGCGATTGCACCATCCTCAAAGCCGAAAACACCGGTGGCTGCGTGACCTTGCAGACCGTTACCGAGCAACTGTTGTACGAGGTGCACGATCCAGCGGCTTATCTAACACCCGATGTGGTGGCCGATATTTCTCATGCCACGCTGACCGTGACGGGCAAAAACCAGGTCCGGCTGCAAGGTGTGAAGGGCCACCCAAGGCCGCAGGGCTACAAAGTCAATGTCTGTGCCATGGCAGGCTGGTTGGCGGAAGCAGAGATCTCTTACGCGGGCGCCCATGCACTGGAGCGCGCCAAGCTGGCAGATCAGGTGATCCGGCAGCGGCTGGGCGCTGATGGGATGCTGAGAACGGATTTCATCGGCTGGATGAGCGTGCTTGGCAATGACGCTAGTGATTGGTTATCTGGCGTGTCGGCGGCAGGCGGCGCAGCGCAAGATATCCGCGTGCGCTGGGCTTGGGAACAGCCAACGAGCAGTGACGCCGAACGACTGTGCCAAGAAGTCAATGCGCTCTACACCTGTGGGCCAGGAGGGGGAGGCGGTGTTCGTACCAATGTGCGATCACGCCTCAACACGGTCTCGTGCTTGCTGCCCCAGGCACAAGTCGCAACGAGCTGGTCGTGGGCAGTTTCTCCGGCAGTAGAGGTGAGCCATGGTTGAAGTGCAGTTATTTCAGGTGGCTCACGGGCGCACAGGAGACAAAGGCAATCGCAGCAATATCAGCGTGATTGCATACGATTCGCAGTTGTGGGATGTATTGGTGGAGCAAGTGACGGAAAGTCGCGTGGCTACCCACTTTGCTGCACGCAAGCCGACGCGCGTGCAGCGCTATCTACTGCCGCAACTGCATGCTATGAATTTTGTCATCGATGACGTGCTGGACGGTGGCGTAAACAGTTCGCTGAACTTGGACAGCCACGGCAAAGCTCTGTCGTTTGATTTGCTCACCTTGCGCATCACGTTGGATGAGGCGCTGTTGCCCCTTTGCAAGCCTGCGCGAACATTGTTTGGTCCGCGCCTTGATGCGTGGTTCTTGGAAGTTGGCCCACTGAAATAAATAGGAGACACACATGGCCCGTATTTCTGCTTCTTGCATGTCGCGTCGCGCGGCTTTGAGCTTGGTCGCTAGCGCCGCAGTGATGGCTGCATTGCCTGCGGCTGCCCAGACTGCCAGCCAGTTCCCTGCCAAACCGATCACTTTCGTTGTGCCATTTGCCGCAGGCAGCGCCACAGACTTGATCGCACGCGCTTTGGGCCAGGCCGTTAGCCAGAGCTCAGGACAGTCGGTCATCGTGGAAAACAAAGGTGGCGCCAGCGGCATGATTGCGGCCCAAGGCGTAGCGCGCGCGCCAGCAGATGGGTATACCGTGCTTATCACCACCAACACCACCCACGCAGCCAACGAGCACTTGTACAAAAAGCTGCCTTATGACCCGGTCAAGGATTTTGTGCCTTTGACTGGGTTGGGTAAGGGCGGGCAGGTGCTGGTGGTGAATGCCAATTCGCCGTTCACCTCGGTGAAAGATTTACTGGCGCACGCCCAGCAAAACCCCGGCAAACTGTCTTTTGGCAGCGGCAGTTCGTCCAGCCGCATGGCCGGCGAAATGCTCAAGCAATTGGGCAAGGTGGATATCTTGCATGTGCCCTACAAGAGCAACCCATTGGCCATTACCGATTTGATGGGCGGCCAGATCGACCTGATGATCACCGACGTTTCCACCGGCGTGCCGCAGATTCAGGCGGGCAAACTCAAGGCCTTGGGTTTTTCAACTGAAGAGCGCAGCAGCATGTTGCCCGATGTACCCACCATCGCAGAAGCTGGTGTGCCCGGCTACAACATGGGCTACTGGTTCGCTGCCTATGCCCCTGCAGGCACCCCGCCTGAAGTCGTCACCAAGCTCACCCAGTTGCTGGGCGATGCGGTGGACAGTCCCGCAGCCGCTGGTTTTTACAGCCAGTCTGGCACTACTAAGTGGAAGAGTTCATCAAGCGAATTGGCTAAGTTCCAAGCAGATGAAACCCAAAAGTGGGGCCAAGTGATCAAAGCGGCTGGCATTCAGCCTGAGTAACCTTGCCTGGCAGTAGTGCTGCAAGAATCTGCACAAAACTGCTGTCAAGCAAATTTGGGGCTGTAATTGTTGCTACAATAACAGCTTCACGGAAGGGTGGATGAGCGGTTTAAGTCGCACGCCTGGAAAGCGTGTGTAGGTTAATAGCCTACCGCGGGTTCGAATCCCGCCCCTTCCGCCAGAATTGCAAAAGGCCTTGAACGCAAGTTCAAGGCCTTTTTTGTTTGCGCTCTTCAAATAATGAAAAAAGGAGCTACTAGCCTCGATATTGATTAGATTTCAGATAGAAATCATTTTGAAATCAAGTAATTATGATGGGTGGTAGCTATCAAAAGCAAACCTATCTTTAGCTGTGACTCGAATCAAACGGCTCGCACGGAACGCGGCATAGGCTGACGCAGCACCGACCGCAGTCACTTCCACAATCGCGGGCATGACCATTGAAATGCGCATGCCATGGCGGACTTGATCACGCTGACCGATCGTGGGCTGTATTGCGAGGCGGGCGATTTTTATATCGACGCTTGGAAGCCTGTACACCGTACGTTTGTGACGCATGGGCATGCAGACCACGCCCACGTGGGTATGGGTGAGTATTGGTGTGCGCAGGAATGCTTGCCGATTTTGCGCTGGCGGTTGGGCGATCAAAACTACCAAAGTTTGGCCTATGGGCAGGCGCAGCAATTTGGTCCTGTCACGGTGTCGCTGCACCCAGCCGGACACATTCTGGGTTCTTCGCAGGTGCGCGTGGCGCACGAAGGTCAGGTGTGGGTGTTCACGGGCGACTTTAAGCGCGATGCCGATCCGACCTGCGCAGCTTATGAAGTCGTGCCCTGTGATGTGTTTATCTGTGAGGCTACGTTTGCCTTTCCCATTTACGCCTGGCCAAGGATTGAAGATGAGATGGATCGGCTGCTCCAGTGGGTAAACGTCTGCGGACAAGAGGGCAAAGCTGCGCTGCTGTATGCCTACAGCTTGGGCAAAGCGCAGCGGATTTTGGCGCACCTCAAAGATCGTATGGAGCAGCCCGTGCTGCTGCACGGCGGCATGGTGCGGGGGGTGCAGGTATATCGCCAGGCTGGGGTGAAGATGGTGGCAACTCAGCCGCTGCTGGATCTGCCGCCTGACACCAGCTTGGCAGGGCGATTGGTGCTGGCGCCTCCATCTGCACAAAACAGCGCATGGACCAAGCGGCTCAAAGCATTCGAACACGCCATGGCCTCGGGGTGGATGCAGGTGCGCGGCAATCGCAGGCGGCGCAATGTGCAGCGGGGTTTTGTGATTTCTGACCATGTCGATTGGCATTCGTTGATTGCCACCATCCGCGAAACCGGTGCCCAGCGCGTGCTGGCAACACATGGCAATACGGACTTGCTCATCCCTTATCTGCGCAGCGCTTTGGGCATTGAGGCCGATCGACTGGCTACGGCCTATGGCGATGAAGAAGCGCAAGACATGAGCGAGGACGTATCTGCATGAACCAGTTTGCCTTGTTGTACCAAGCACTGGACCAGGCAGGCGGCACCAAAGCGCGCGAGCATGCCTTGCAGGCGTACTTTGCACAAGCTGGCGCAGCCGAAGCCAGTTGGGCCATTTACGTGTTGTCTGGCGGCAAAATCAACGCGGGCAAACAGCGCATTGCCAATACGACCGAGTTGAGGGCATGGCTGGCAGATTTGGTGCAACTGCCTGATTGGATGGTGGACGACTGCTACCGACAGGTTGGTGATCTGGCGGAAACCTTGTCGCTGTTGGTACAGGCGCAGCGTGGAGTAGCGCAGGCGCCAGCAGTGGTGTCGACAGCGTCATCAGGCATGGGGCCGCGATGGCAGGTGCCGCAGGCGGACAGCAGCTTGCTGCAATGGATCGAAGATTTTTTGCTGCCCCTGGTGCATGAGCCGGTTGAAGTGCGCCAGCGCGCCATTCAGGCCACGTGGTTACAGCTGGATGCGTGGTCGCGTTTTGTGTTCAACAAGCTGCTGACGGGTTCGCTGCGCGTGGGGGTATCCAAACGCATGCTGCAAACCAGTTTGGCGCCCTTGGCGGGCGTCTCTGCGGCAGACATGGCGCACCGGTTGATTGGCGAATGGGTGCCTACGCCGGCGGCTTATGAAGCGCTGATGCATCCTGACACCAGTGCGATTTCGCAAAACAAGCCGTATCCGTTTTATCTGGCCTCGCCCTTGCAAGAAGGCCCAGAAGCATTAGGCACAGAGACGGATTGGCAGGTGGAATGGAAGTGGGACGGGATTCGCGTGCAACTCATTCGCCGTGAAGGGCAGCCACCGTATTTGTGGTCGCGTGGCGAAGAGCGGCTCGATGGCCGCTTCCCGGAACTGGAAGCTCAGGCTTTGCAACTGCCAGCAGGCGTGGTCTTGGATGGGGAATTGCTGGCATGGGACGAACAGGCATCGCAGCCGCGCCCGTTTGTGGCCTTGCAAAAACGTATCCAAAAACGCGTGCCCAGTGCCCGGCTACAAAAAGAAGTACCAGTGCGCATTTTGTTTTACGACTTACTGGAGTGGGGTGGACAAGATGGGCGCGCACAGGAATTGCAGGTACGCAGACAACAGCTGGTCAACGTCTTGGCGCAAACACAGGCACCTAGCCTGCAGCTTTCGCCTGAAGTGGCATTTACGCAGTGGGCGCAATTGGCCGACCTGCGTGCGCAATCCGAGGCCATGTGTGCCGAAGGGCTGATGCTCAAGCAGCGCAACTCGCCTTATCTGGAAGGGCGCAAGCGCGGCGCGTGGTGGAAGTGGAAGGTGGACCCGTTCACGATCGATGCGGTGCTGGTCTACGCGCAAAGCGGCAGCGGACGCCGCAGCACTTTGCATACGGACTACACCTTCGCAGTGTGGAATGAAGAGGGGGCGCTGGTGCCTGTGGCCAAGGCGTATTCAGGGCTTACCGATGCCGAGTTGTCCAAGATGGACAAATGGATTCGCAGCCACACCATTGAACGATTTGGCCCAGTGCGCTCAGTACAGCCTGAAATGGTGTTTGAAATCGCCTTTGAGGCGGTCAACCGATCCAATCGCCATAAGTCAGGCGTAGCGGTGCGTTTTCCACGCATCTTGCGCTGGCGCGATGACAAAAAACCTGCGGACGCTGACCATCTGCAAGCGCTTTTGGCGCTGTGCAAAGAATAGGGCGCCATGTCCAAGGCGTGGGTACAAGCTAAAAAGCAATGGAATGCATGGCTGCAAGCGCGGGGCATTCGTCCCTCACGTTTTCAGCAGCAGGCGTGGAAGGCTTTTGAGCAAGGGCAAAGCGGCTTGATTGCTGCGCCGACCGGCAGCGGAAAAACCCTGGCAGCCATTGGTGGCCCCTTGATGCAGGCTTTGGCGAGTGCGCGTGCTGGCAAGCCCGAGCCAGGTGTACAGATTTTGTGGGTGACGCCCTTGCGTGCCTTGGCCAACGACACCAGCGTGCATCTCTTGCAAGCCGTGCAGGCTTTGCTGCCGCAATGGCGCACCGCTATGCGTACGGGCGATGCGAGCGCCAAAGACCGCCGCGCTTCGCAAAAAGGGCTGGCACAGCTGCTGGTGACCACCCCCGAGTCTCTGGCCATTTTGCTAAGCAGCGAAGCAGGCAGCGCATCGTTTGCCAGCCTGCAATCCGTGGTGGTGGATGAGTGGCATGAGCTGCTGCCCAGCAAACGCGGCGTGCTGCTGCAGCTCAACTTAGCGCGGTTGCGGCGCTTGGCGCCCACGGTGCAGGTATGGGGCTTGTCCGCCACGATTGGCAATTTACCGCAGGCACTGGACACCTTGGTGCGCGAACGCAGCCCTGCGCAAACCACCATCGTGCACGATGAACGCCGCAAGCCCTTTCGCCTGCACACCTTGTTGCCGCCTGAGACGGTGCGCTTGCCGTGGGCCGGGCATTTGGGGCTGGCCAATATGGGCGAAGTCCTCAAGCTGGTGTTGCGCCAGCAAAGCTGCATTCTTTTTACCAATACGCGCGCGCAGGCTGAGCTATGGTTCAGTGCGCTGTCTTCGGTGTGGCCGCTGGAGCCAGACACCATTGCCATCCACCATGGCTCTTTAGACCACGCCGTGCGTTTGCAGGTCGAGATGGGATTGCGGCAACGCAGTTTGCGTTGTGTGGTGGCAACCAGCAGTTTGGACCTGGGGGTGGACTTTCCCGCTGTGGACATGGTGATGCAAATCGGGGCCGCACATTCCGTGGCGCGCACTGTGCAACGTGCGGGGCGCGCTCGCCATCGGCCGGGAGAACCCGTGCAGTTGACGGCAGTAGCCACCCAGGCGCTGGATATGTGCGAATTTGCCGCGGTGCGTGAACTGGCGCAGACCCAGCAGTATGAAGACCGCATGCCATTAACGCTGAGCTTAGATGTGCTGGCCCAGCACGCCATGTCCATGTCGCTGGCAGGCGGCTTCGTAGCGCAGGCCTTGCTCGTTGAAGTGCGAACTACAGCAGCATTCGCAGATTTGAGTTGGGCGCAGTGGCAGCAGGTGCTGGGTTTTCTGGTGCACGGCGGGCAGGCGTTGCACGCTTATCCGCAGTACAAGCGCTTAGTGTGTCGCGACGGGCGTTATGTGCCTGCAGATGCCAAAGTCGCACGCCAGCACCGCATGGCCATCGGCACCATTACCGACCACAGCATGGTGCAAGTGCAGTTTCTGCGTGGTGCGCGGTTGGGGAGTGTGGAGGAGTCTTTCATCACTAAACTGTCGCCGGGCGATGTGTTTAGTTTTGCAGGCCGCAGTCTGGAGCTGTTTCGCATCGACAACCTCACAGCTTGGGTGCGCAAATCTTCTAAAAAAGGCACGGTTACGCCTTCTTGGGCAGGCGGTTTTTTGCCGTTTTCTGACCAGCTGGGTCAGCACATGCAAGCTTTGCTGGCCCAAGCCTTTTATGCCTCGCAGCCGCCGCAAAGCCCTGAGATGGCCTATTTGCAGCCTTTGCTGCAACTGCAAGCCCAGCGCAGCCATGTGCCCGCCAGTGATGAATTACTGGTGGAAATCATTGCGCCTGCGTCCTCGCGCAAAACAACACGGGCTCAACCAGACAAGCTGCAGTCTGGGGCAGCGATGTTTCTCTATCCGTTTGCGGGGCGGCTGGTGCACGAAGCGCTGGCCCTGCTGCTGGCCCATCGCTTGGCACAGCAACAACCCAACACCTTTGCTTGGACTTGCAACCACTTTGGCTTGATGCTGCTGCCTGCTGTGGCGCTGGATACCGATAGTTTGGATTGGCACAGCTTGCTTAGCCACTACAATCTAGCGCAGGACCTGGCCACTGGCGTGAACTTCACAGAGATAGCGCGCCGCAGGTTCCGAGAAATTGCCCAGATTGCGGGTTTGATGAACACCCGCGTGCCGGGTATGAAGTTCAGCAACCGGCAACTACAAGTGTCTGCTGGGTTGCTGTTTGACGTGCTCACCAAGTACGACCCTGAGCACATCCTTCTACAAGCAGCGCGCCAAGAAGCTTTGGAGCGTGACATGCACTTGCCCGAACTGCACCGCGTGCTGCACCGTTTGTTGGATCAGAAGCTGGTGCAGGTACACCCACCCAAACACACGCCCATGTCGTTTGGCCTGTGGGCCGAGTCGTTTCGGGGGCAGCTCACCAACGAGAGCTGGAGCGATCGCGTACGCCGCATGGCCCACACCATGGAGCGCTAAAGCATGCAAGCGTGTATCGCAGGCCATGATTTTGAGGTGCT
>JBJEZV010000183.1:0-8729 GCA_051887595.1 Comamonas sp. | reverse complement strand
GCAGCCAGCACTTGCGCTTGACGTTCGGAGGGGGCGGTGAAGCACAGTTCGTAATCATCGCCGCCGGCCAGCGTGCAGGCATCGATACGGGTCATAGCGAGTGCGGCCATCATCGGGTGCTTGCGGGCTTGGAGCAGCCCGCGCGTGATGTTGGCATCGATGCGTGCGCCGACGCTGCTAGCTTCCAGTATGTGGTTCAGATCGCCGAGCAAACCATCGCTGATATCGAGGCAACTGTTAGCAATGCCGCGCAGGCCCACGCCCAGCGCTACGCGTGGCGTCGGTTGCTCCAGGCGCTGGCGGGCCTGTGCCAGTACTGCAGGCGGCAAGGCGTGCTGTCGCAGCAGGGCGTCCAGTGCCAATCGCGCATCGCCTAAGCTGCCGCTGACCCAGATGTCATCGCCCACCTGCGCGCCACTGCGCAGCAAGGCTTGGCCGCTGGGCACTTCGCCAAACACGGTGATGCAGATGTTCAGCGGCCCCTGGGTGGTGTCGCCGCCGACCAGCTCACACTGGTGCTGCTCGGCCAGCGCAAACAGCCCTTTGCTGAATTGTTCGCACCACGCCGCATCGGCGCGTGGCAGCGACAGCGCCAGCGTGAAAGCCAAAGGCTGTGCGCCACTGGCCGCCAGATCGCTGAGGTTCACAGCCAACGCTTTGTGGCCGAGCAACTGCGGCGCCACATCCGCAAAAAAGTGGCGTCCTTCGACCAGCATGTCGCTGGACACTGCCAGCTGCATGCCGGGCGCAGGGGCCAGCAAAGCGCAATCGTCCCCCACTCCCAGTGGTGAGCGGCGAACGGGTCGCTGGAAGTATTTGCGGATCAGTTCGAATTCACCCATGATGAAAATGTGAGTGCACAGCCTTTGACTGGCTTGAGTTTGCGATATGAATCATTTTGAACTCGTTGCTAATCAATGGCTTAAAGCTATGGTTTTAGATGGCTTCAGCCCGGAATCGGCGCGAAGCTTGGCGCGTGACTTCACCGAGCAGTTGTTCTTTGGCTTGGCGCTCGCGCAGCCAGCGTGCGTCATTGTGGTTGTCGGCGACATCGTTGCGCAACATCTGCAACGCTGGGGCAGCGCCTAGTGCAGACGCTTGTGGGCTAATCAGTTCCATGGTGCGCAAGATGTGTTCGGACAAAGCCATGTGCTCGCCCGTGGCGGGGTCAACATACACAGCATCCAGACCAAAACGGCAGGCTTGAAAGCGGTTGTAGGTGTAGACCAAGTAGTCGTCTTCGGTGGGCGTAAAAGGCTGGGTTTCCAAAAACCAAGCCGCCAGTGCCTGCACATAGCCCGACAGCGCGGCTGCGCGCTCAATGGTCAGTGGCGTGTCGCACACGCGGATTTCAATGGTGCCGAACTCAGGCTTGGGGCGAATGTCCCAGTAAAAATCCTTCATGCTTTTGACCACGCCCGTGGCGGTCATTTTGTCGAAATAGGCTTCAAACGCGTCCCAAGTCAGCACACAAGGCGCACGGCCCGACAAAGGAAACGCAAACACTGAATTCAGCCGCGCGGAATCAAAAGCCGTGTCCTGACCTTGCACGAACGGGCTGGAAGCCGACAGCGCAATAAAGTGCGGAATAAAGCGGCTCATGCGGTGCAGCATCAGCAGCGCATCGTCGGCGCTGGGGCAGCCAATGTGGATGTGCTGACCAAAGATCGTGAACTGCTTGCTCAGGTAGCCATACAGCGCGCTGAGTTCATGAAAGCGGGCCTTGTCGTAAATGCGCTGCTGGTGCCATTGCTGAAATGGGTGGGTGCCGCCTCCGACCACGGCAATGTTGAGCTTGTCAGCACTTTTGACCAACGCATCGCGAATCGGCGTGAGCTGCCCCAGCACCTCTGCGGCACTGCGACAAATGCCGGTGGAGATCTCGATCATGCTGCTGGTCATTTCGGGCACCACGCTGCCGGGCAGCTGGTGCTTTTCCATGAGGCGCAGCATGTCGGTGGCATAGGGCGCGAGATCGTAGTCGTGCGTGTTGACCAGCTGCAGCTCCAGCTCCACGCCCAAAGTCAAAGGTTCTGATCGCTGAAAAACTTCCAAAGGCATGGACTCATTCTCCAATCACAGGGCGCGTAGGGCCATGCTGGTTGTTCGGCGAGGCAGCTTCTCCCGCGCGGCGCAGCGCCAGTGTCGCAAGTGCGGCGCCCAGCAATTCCAGCAGCAAAATCACAGGAAAAGCCGTGCCTGCAATGGCCTGAGAAGTCTCAACAGAGACCTGTGAAAACTGCGAGGTAATGAGCAAAGCCACGGCGGACATCGGCGTCATCGCACAAGCCACCCACACAGCTTGGCGCCAGCTTGCACCGGTGCCGAGATTGCCCAGCCCTACGCCCACGGCTTTGGCCAGCAGCCGCGCCAGTACCACGGCCAGTACGGTGACGACGACTGCGCCGCTCCAGGAGGCTTGTGCAGCTACGGTGGAGACCAGCACAAACATCAGCATGGTCAACACTGAAGATGCAGTGCCGAGTTGCCGAGGCCAAGCCCAAGGGCGCTGGTGCAGTTGTTTGAGCATCATGCCGCCCAGTAATGCAGCCAGCGGCGCAGAGCCGCCCAGATGGGCGGCCACGGCAGTTGCGGCGGCAATCAGGGCGAGCATCAAGATCGACGTGTTTTCGCTCGACGGTGACATCAACTGCAAGGCCAGTCGCATCACCAAGCACAGCAGCGCGGCAACGGCGACCGACACGCCCAGCACCACCAGCACCGGCGTGATGTCTTGCCACAGCGAGGCGGTGGGGCGGGCAAAGATTTCTGCCTTGGCACTGCCCAGCGTCAGCGCATACAAGGTGGATAAGGTGGCCAGCACCATGGCACGATCGGTTACGGGGCCAACAGCGCGGGTGTCGTTGATGACACGCGTAAGCACCACCGGTGAAGACGCCATGGCAATCAGTGCCAAAGCCGTGGCGATGGGCACCGCGGTGTCTAGCGCCCGCAGGATGTAGTAGACGGCCAGATACGTCAGGATGGCTTCTGCCAAACTTTGCACCAGCACCATGGGGTTGTGGCGAAACCAACGCAATGTGATACGCCCACCACATTCGAACAGCACCATGGATACGCCCAGCTCCAGCAAGAACAGCACAGGCCCTTGCAAGGGCCAAGTGGTGGCGCTGAAACCAAAGACGCCAGCAGCGGTACCCACCAAGGCATAACCCAACACCTTGGGCATTTGAAAGTGGCGCTGAAACACATAGCCAACAAAAGCGGCCAAGGCCAGCAGCAGCGACCACTGCAAAGTATCCAAGCCGGCCGAGGGTTTGAGCCACTGCGACCAGAAATGCACATCGAAATTCATGCCTGCATCCTCGTGCTATCTCCTGGAGTGGGGCAGGCCCAGCCTGCCCAATGGGGTGTTGCGCGAATCGCGGCGCCGATCAAGGTTTGAAAAAACTCAAAGGACGGCGCAGCAAACGGTGGCGAACCGCTGCATAAATGCGCGAGCGTTCAATGCCTGTGACATTCTGTGCCCGTAACGCCATACGGAATGCCAGATAAAAGCTCACCAACACATTGATGGCTCCATTGAAGGGCAACATGGCCACGGCCCACCAGAACGCCGGGTTGTGCACCACTTCCCAGCCCAATGCCGCGCCAGCGACGCCCAACTGCCCGGATGACAGTGTGACATGGCGCACTTCCAAGCCTAGGCCAAAGAAGCTGGCAATCGCTGGGGTTAGGCCCAGCATCAGCCCCAGCGAGATATTGGCGGCAAAGCCTGAGATGTTGTTGCGCCAAAACACGCTCCAGCGTTTGGCTCTGCGCTGGCCCAACCAACGCGTAATGCTGGGGTTGTAGCGCATGGCCGAGTCCAGTCGGTTCAGCACAAACCAGTTCTCCACCCAGCCTGCAATCAAGCTGCTGACAAACAGGAGCACGCCGGTAAAAGCCGCAAACAGCACGGAAGGCCCAAGCAGGCTCAAAGAGTCGAGGACGCCATTCGCATGGGCTTCATCCAGTGCAGGCTGGCCCAGCAGATAGCCTACGCCCAAAGCCAGCGCTAACGCCGCCGGGAATACGATGAGCACATTGCCCAAGATCGCAGCCACCTGCGTGCGTGTGAGGTTGGCCACTTCGTCGACAAAACTTTCGATGGCGCCGGGCTCTTGGATGTTCTTGAGCTTGGAGGCCATAGCAGGCGCTGTCATGGCCGGTTGCTTGGTGGCCACGGTGAAATGCAGCAACTGGATCAGCACAAAGCTGAGCGCGTAATTGATGCCCGCCCAAAAACCACCCCAGAACGCCGAGAACGCCAGCGCGGCAATGCCAAATTTCATCAGCGTGGTGACCGACATCACCAATCCGCCACCGGCAGAGCGGCGCAGCATTTGCAAGTACTCAGTGCTGTTGCGGGTGATGTAATGCTCGCCGGTTTCGGCGCTGCGCTCGGTCACTTTGGCAGCCAGCAATGAGGAATTAGTCGCCAACAGCGAGCGCAGGCTGTGGCGATCTCGGCCCACGCTCACAAAGCCTGCGAGCAAGCGCACCGCTTCTTGTTCTGGACGGGTGCTGGTCAGGCAGTCGAGCAATTGGCGGATACGCACAATGCGCGTGCGCAATTGCCGCACGCGGAACACCAAGCCCACCGAAATGCCGTCTTCTCCAAAATGGTTGTAGACCGTACCAATGGCCGCGCGGCACGCATCCAGACGCTCGCGCAAACGCCTTTCTGCGGCATCCAGCCGGTCGGTGGTGCGCAGGCCGTGCAGCACTTCGACGCGCAGGCTTTCCACATCGCGGATCAGGTCGTGAAACGGGCGTGCTTCGCGCGCAGATTCGCTCATGCGCAAGCGCAATTCGGGGGCAAAGCCGTTGGCAAGAATTTGCCCGGCGCAATAGGTAATGGCGTTGAGCAGGGCATGCTGCCAAAAGCTGGCGCCCTGTCCATCGGCCGGGTGCAACAAAGCCGCCATGCGCTGCAGCAGCGGCTCGGGCAAGGCGGTGAGCCAACGGGCATCGAACTCGCTGGGCAAGGCGATCGAAAACAGCTCAGAGGCATCGATCGTCTCCGGCGTGCCTGGCAGCAGCTTGTGGCGCAGGCGCTCAGACAGCTCGGTGATCATGGCCGTGCGCGGGGCAAAGCCAAAGTCCGCCAGCAGCGTGGTGATGTCGACGCGGTCGATAAAGGTCAGCCACCATGCTTGCAAGCGCTCGCGCAAGGCAGCATCCGTTTCAAAGGCATCGACCAAGGCTTCGACACGGGCGGTAGCAACTTCAATCGATGGCTCGGCTGCGCGTACCCACTGCAGTACGTGGATGAGCCACAGGTGGCGCTCGGCCAGCTCAGCATGGGGATCAAGCTCCGCCAACAGACGGGGCAGGTCGTGAATATGGTGACGCATTCAGTGCAGGGTTCGGGAAGAAGGAGTAGGAATGCTGGAGATGGATATGTCTGGCCCATCGCCTTGTTCCGCATCGAGTTCAAAGCGCTCGATGGGTGCCTCAAAAATCTCGGCCGACTCGGTGATGCACACATAGCGCCCTTGCATGTGGCCGTGTGCAGTAGTGAGCTCGCAGCCGCTGCTGTATTGGAAGCTTTCGCCAGGTTGGAGCAAGGGCTGGCGGCCAATCACACCCAGGCCGTGTACTTCTTGTTGCTGGCCGTTCGCATCGGTAATCAGCCAGTGACGCGCGATCAATTGCGCGGCGGTGTCGCCCGTGTTGGTCACGGTGATGGTGTAGGAAAAGCGGTAGATGCCCTGCTGGGGCATCGAGTGCTCGGACTCAAACTGGGCCTGTGCGACCACCTGAAATTCGTACTTGGGCATACAACTATGGTAACTGCGACAATTAACAGCATGAACCCCACGTACCGCATTGCTCCCTCTATCTTGTCCGCAGACTTTGCCCGTTTGGGTGAGGAAGTCCGTACTGTTATTGCTTCTGGCGCGGATTGGATCCACTTTGACGTCATGGACAACCATTACGTTCCCAATTTGACCTTTGGCCCCATGGTGTGCCAGGCGCTCAAGCCCCATGCTGTGACGCCCGATGGCCGCCCAGTGCCCATCGATGTGCACTTGATGGTGCAGCCGGTGGACGAGCTGGCCAGCGCCTTTGCCAAGGCTGGCGCGGACTACATCAGCTTCCACCCCGATGCCTCGGCCCACGTGCACCGCAGCATTCAGAACATCAAGTCCCATGGTGTGAAAGCGGGCTTGACGTTCAACCCTGCCATGCCCCTGGATGTGCTGGACTGGGTGATTGAAGATTTGGATTTGATTTTGTTGATGAGCGTGAACCCTGGCTTCGGTGGCCAGAGCTTTATCGACAGCACACTGCGCAAGATTGAAGCCGTGCGCAAGCGCATCGACGCCTGTGGCAAAGACATTCGCCTCGAAGTGGATGGCGGTATCAAGGAAGGCAATATCCGCGCTGTCGCGAACGCTGGAGCTGACACCTTTGTGGCAGGCAGCGCCATTTTTGGCAAGCCAGATTACAAAGCCGTGATTGACCAAATGCGTGCCAACTTGTCAGCCTGATGGGCTTGACGCACCATTGCTGAAGTTGCAAGGGCCTGCAGATGCAGGCCTTTGTTTTGATGGAGACTGCCTAAAGGCTCAGCCCTGAGGCGCCAATGAGAAGACCAGAACTCAAGAGGAAATCAATGAGCTTTCAACTGCAAATCGAGGGTGGGCAAGCCGCATGGATGGGGCAACTGAATAAAGTTGCGAACAAAGAGCAAGTTGGACGCAGGGAGAACGAATCCGTTTGGGATAGCGCTTGGCCGGCAATAGTTGAAAAATTCTTAGATTCTTGCCCTCTCATGTAATCGATGGCTGAAATAGAGTCGCAAACGGCGATGAGCAGTGCTGGAGTCGCGTTACATAACGGAGCGTATCTCTATACCGCGCTAGTTCATCTCCATCGTACTTCTGCTCATCTCTTGCGAAAGAGAACAGTAGCCAGTTTTGCTAATTTGCCGCGAGTCAGCGGTATCCCCTACTGGATGGGAAGAAACGTTGGATATATCAGTCGTTCCTACTTCGGCGGGGCACTATCACCTCAAGAAGTGCTACGACGACACACGCTTTTTGGATTTTTGCATCTCGCGCAAGACAAAGCACAAGCAAGTGCTCTTGAGAAACCGCTGATTTCTAGTGACGCTAATGAATTGCATTTCAACAAAGAGAGGATTGACAACCTTCGTTGGTGCAAGTGCTGTGCGGATGAGGAGCTAGACGTATATGGGTTTGCAAGCTGGAAAGTTGTTCATCAAATCACCTCAGTTCGCATTTGTCATATCCATGGTGAGCCGTTACTTTCCCGATGCAAGGGTTGTGGCACGGCGCTTGGATCCGTGCAGAATTTTCGATTGCCTGGCGATGTATGCCCGAAGTGCAACCAATCTGATTTCTCCGGCGAAAGTATTGTGGTCCGAGATGCATATCGAGCCCACGTCCAGGATATTGGAATGGCATTCGACCAGCAGAACGATGCTTTTCGACATAGTGCATGGAACAGTCGGGTTTCACTGTTTATCTCATGCTTTCCGTCTTGGATTGAGGCTCAGAAGGCCTTGAACGAACACCTGTGCCGAGATTGGGGCGTATCGTCCGTAAAGGATATATGGGCTTCACTACATACACCTTGGCCCGTTAGAGGAAATCTCTTTGAGAGCGGAGACCGATATCTCAGCGTGCGGATTCTTCTGCATAACGCGATGCTGGCGATAAACCCCGTCAACCCCGACGTTATCGTAAGGCAGGTTTTAGCAGTAGCGCAGCCAGTCGAGCTTTCCAGACACTTGGAGTTTGCGGCTTTTGTGAAGCAGCATGCTAATCGTCTAGAACTTAGTGGACGTATAACAGATGCACTTGCCACACCTTTGGGTGTTAAAGCTGCTGCGGAAGCAGCAGGGCTTGCCTACGCAACTACCCACTATGCTTGGAAGAAGGTTCTGAACTCTATGGTGGCGGAACTAGGTGGAACGGTGGTTAGAAAGTTGTTACCCGAAGGTCGGCGTGTCCAAAATTCAAGCCTTCCTAGCCATGGCCTGAATTCTGTCCAGGAAAAACTTGGCGATTCAGACTCCAACGCCAAGTGCTACTCAAATATGGGGTGACGTCGGCGGCGCCTAGTCTTTTCGTGCGTCAATACTGCCTGCGGTTTTGCGCCTACATGTCCCAACTTCGTCACAACCGCAAACCTCCGGTTTACTCATAAAATTTCACTCTAAGTCGGAACGTCGAGTCACACCGTACTCCACTTGGCTGACTAAGGAGGAAGGGCGTTCATCTGACACTTTTTTGTCCGGAAAATGCTTTCTGACAGAGGATACAAGTAGTTCTTTAATAGAGTCTTCAATATCTCGCCTCTCCCATGTGTTTACACCGATGCCGACAGCTAGAGGTTGCCCTGATAATTCCACTGGTAATCTCATCGCAATTACTGAAGATCCAGGAGTCACCGAGTCAACGCTATAGGCAAAAATTCGACACTCTTCTAATTCACTAAGCAACGCTTTGCTATCCACCGGATCTTCAAAATTCCCATCTGTTGCATTCACATTGCGCACGATGCGCAAAACTTGATCATTGCATCAAGCGACTGGGCGAGAGGGTGATGTCTCGAACCTTTGAGCGACAAGTCAACGAGCTGCACATTCGAGCAGCCATATTGAATCGATTTACAGAACTGGACCGTCCTCAGACGGCAGCCGTGGCATAGCCACGGCTAGGGTTTGGGGTAGCTCGTCCTGAAATTGATTT
>JBJEZV010000182.1:6347-8734 GCA_051887595.1 Comamonas sp. | reverse complement strand
GCCAGTGCGGCTGTCAAAGGGCGCATGGCCGTGCCTGCATTGCCCAAAAACAAGGTGGCTTGGGCATCTGCAGCCCATTGACCGCCTAGCCCCGTAATGCGCAGCGGCTGACCGGGCACGACAGTCGCAGGTTCAATGTGGCAGCCCAGTTGTGCCAGCGCGGTGAGCATGACGCGGGTGTCGTCCGAATCCAGCAAGTCATGGATGACGGTGGTGCCAGCGCTCAACGCTGCCAGCAGCAGCACACGGTTAGAAATGCTTTTGGAGCCAGGCAACTGCACGCTGCCGCCAGCCGCAGCCAAATGGGGAAGGTCGAGAAAGGCGGTGGTGTACATGTGCAGCGTGGCCTCAAGGGTTGGAAGGATCGGCAGTGGGCGCGAGGGTGGCAGCCTTGAAGCAGCATTGGGCGCGCGCTTGGCTGGCTTGGGCGATCAGCGTTTGCAGGGCCTGCGTATCGTCGGCTTGCAGCGCGGCCTCAAAGGCCGCCAAAGCCTGCTGAAAATGCTGCGCCTGGGCGATGACTTCGCTTTTGTTGGCATGCAAAATGTCGCGCCACATGGTGGGCTCGCCTGCTGCAATGCGGGTGAAATCTCGAAAGCCCGGGCCTGCCAGTGCCAAAAAGTCGTCACGCTCAGGCTGTGCGGTGACGCTGTTCATGATTGCAAAAGCCAGCAAGTGCGGCAGATGGCTGATGGCGGCAAATGCCTTGTCGTGCGTGTCTGGCGCCATCACGCGCACCTGACAACCCAAGGCCTGCCACAGCGCCTGGGCGCGTTCGACGTGCGGGGCGTAAGTTTCTGCAGTGGGTGTGAGCACCACTTTGGCACCACGGTACAGCTGCGCATCGGCATGGCTGACACCGGCCACTTCTTTGCCTGTGTTGGGGTGGGCGGGCACAAAGCTGGCGAATTGCGCACCCAGCGCGCGGCGCGCAGCGTCGACCACGTCTTGCTTGGTGGAGCCCACATCCATGATCAGCATTTGCGGAGTCACGACGGGTGCAATCGCTGCCAAGGTGGCTTCGGTGGCGGCGACTGGTAGGGCCAGCAGCACCAAGTCGCTGCCATCGGCCGCTTCGGCCGCTGTTGCAACTTGGCGGTCAATCACGCCCAGTTCTAAAGCGCGTGCCGTGGTGGACAGCGATTTGCTGTAACCCACGACGCGCTGCACTAAGCCGGCTTGCTTGAGTGCCAATGCAAACGAGCCACCCATCAGGCCGCAGCCCAATAATCCCAATTGTTCAAACATGAGCTCTCGTCCTTAAGCAGCCACGGGGTAAGTGCCCAGCACTTTGTAGAAGGCCGAGACTTCTTGCAGCTCTTGCATGGCAGCGGCGATGTGGGGCTGGCTGGGGTGACCCTCAATATCGATGTAGAAGTAATACTCCCACTGGCCTGTACGCGCGGGGCGCGATTCGATGCGTGTCATCGACACGCCGTGCTTTTTCAGCGGTACCAGCAAATCGTGCATGGCGCCGGGGCGGTTGGGCACCGACAAGACCAAGCTGGTGCAGTCTTTGGCACTGGGCGCTGGCGTAGGCAGGGTGTGCGGCAGGCAGATGATGGCAAAGCGCGTGCGGTTATACGCATCGTCTTGGATGGCGTGGTTGACCACGTGCAGACCAAATTGCTGTGCAGCGCGCTCGCTGGAAATGCCGGCCCAGTTCGGATGTTGCGCCGCCAGTCGCGCGCCTTCGGCGTTGCTGTCGACCGGGCGGCGCTCAGCGTGTGGCAAATGCTTGGACAACCACGCGTGGCATTGCGCCAGCGCTTGCGGGTGCGCGGCGACCACGTCAATGCCTTCCAGCGAATTGCTGGTGCGCAGCAGGTTGTGGCGAATGAGCATGCTGACTTCGCCCACGATGTGGCAGGGCGAGCTGCGGAACATGTCCAGCGTGCGGTTGACCACGCCTTCGGTCGAGTTTTCCACGCCCACCACGCCGTACTGCGCGCTGCCCGCGGCAGTAGCTTGGAACACCTCTTCGAAGGTGCTGCAATACATCAAATCGGCCGCACCGCCAAAGTACTGCACCGCCGCTTCTTCGCAGAAGGTGCCTTCGGGGCCCAGCACCGCGACGCGCTGGGGCGCTTCCAGCGCCAAGCAGGCTGACATGATCTCGCGCCAAATCGCGGCCACATGGGCGTTTTTGAGCGGGCCGGGGTTGTTGTTTTTGATCTTTTCGATGACCTGGGCCACGCGGTCAGGGCGAAAGAAAGCCGAGCCTTCTTTTTTCTTGATCTCTCCCACTTGCTCGGCCACATGGGCGCGCTGGTTGACCAACTCCAGCAGCTGGCGATCCAGTGTGTCGATCTGGTTGCGCAACTGCAGCAGCTCGGGGCTGGCTTGGGGTTCTGTGCTCATGGTTTCCTCGAAAAGCAGAGCTACTT
>JBJEZV010000182.1:0-6247 GCA_051887595.1 Comamonas sp. | reverse complement strand
CAGTCTTGTAGTTGAAGGCCGATGGGCAAATGTCCAGCGCGTGGCCGAGCAAGTCATCGCGCACGATGACGATGGTCAAGCCTGCTGGGCCGATGTTCTTTTGCGCGCCGCCAAAGGCCAGGCCCACACGGCTCCAGTCCAGCGGGCGCGAAGCCACGTTCGACGAAAAATCGATCACCAGTGGCGCATCGCAACCCAGGGCCTTCAAATCGGGCAGCTCTTGGAACTCCACGCCGTGGATGGTTTCGTTGCTGCACAGGTGTACGTACTGTGCATCGCTGCCAATGTTCCAGCTGGCGGCATCTGGCATGCTGGTGAATTGCGTGTTCTCGCCTGAAGCGGCCAGTCGGTTGCGGGCATATTTGCCCGCTTCTTTGAACGACTTTTGGCTCCAGCTGCCGGTCACCACAAAATCGACCGCGCCGCCCTTGGACAGGTTCAACGGCACGATGGCATTTTCTGCCAACCCACCGCCTTGCATGAACAAAATCTTAAAGTTCGCAGGCACGGCCAGCAGGTCGCGCAGATCGGCTTCTGCGGTTTCATAGATGCTGATGAACTCTTTGCCGCGGTGGCTCATCTCCATCACGCCCATGCCGGAGCCGCCCCAGTTGAGCATTTCTTGGGCGGCTTGTTGCAATACTTCTTCAGGGATGGCGGCAGGGCCGGCAGAGAAATTGAAAGGGCGGCTCATCGTACTTCAGTCCAAACACTTGCCAGCGCAGGCACTGTGCGCGCTAACAGCTATCAAAAAAGCAATCTTAGGTGAAAAAACACCCCACGGCTTGCGCAGTGGGGTGTCGTGATTGATTACTCGGCGCTGGCTTGCGGCGCCTCGCCGGTATCGGTTTGCCCTTCGGGCTCTCCTTCCGGTTCAACGTCTGCGCCAGCTGCATCGTTTTCCGCAATGCGCTGCAAGCCGCTGAGCTTGGAGCCTTCGTCCAGGCTCATCAGCGTCACACCTTGTGTGGCACGGCCCATCTCGCGGATCTCCGCCACGCGTGTGCGCACCAGCACGCCCTTGTCGGTGATCAGCATGATTTCGTCTTCGGCATTCACCAAAGTGGCTGCCACCACCTTGCCATTGCGCTCAGACTGCTGGATGGCAATCATGCCCTTGGTGCCACGGCCATGGCGGGTGTACTCGCTGATGTGCGTGCGCTTGCCGTAGCCGTTTTCGGTCGCGGTCAGCACGCTTTGTGCGCCAGCTTCTGTGGTGTCCGTGCCGTCATCGGCTTCAGCAACCAGCATGGCAATCACGCTTTGGCCTTCGTCGATGTTCATACCACGCACGCCGCGGGCATTGCGGCCCATGGGGCGCACATCGTTTTCATCAAAACGCACGGCCTTGCCGCCGTCTGAGAACAGCATCACGTCGTGCTTGCCATCGGTCAGTGCGGCGCCGATCAGGAAGTCGCCTTCGTCCAGGCCCACCGCGATGATGCCGGCCTTGCGAGGGTTGCTGAACTCGGTCAGCGCCGTCTTCTTGACGGTGCCCATGCTGGTGGCCATGAAGACGTAGTGATCTTCAGGGAAGCTGCGGTTGTCGCCCGTCAGCGGCAGCACGACGTTGATCTTCTCGCCATCTTGCAGCGGGAACATGTTGACGATGGGGCGACCGCGCGAGTTGCGCGAACCCGAAGGCACTTCCCAGACTTTGAGCCAGTACATGCGGCCACGGTTGGAGAAGCACAGCAGGTAGTCGTGCGTGTTCGCGATGAACAGCTGATCAATCCAGTCGTCTTCCTTGGTCGCAGTCGCTTGCTTGCCGCGGCCACCACGCTTTTGCGCGCGATACTCGGACAGTGGCTGGCTCTTGATGTAGCCGGTGTGCGAGAGCGTGACCACCATGTCGGTGGGCGTGATCAGGTCTTCGGTCGACAGATCTTGGGCGCTGTACTCGATGGTGGAGCGGCGAGCGCCCACCTTGTTCTGGCCAAACTCGGTCTTGATGGCGGTCAGCTCATCGCCAATGATCACGGATACGCGCTCAGGCTTGGCCAGGATGTCCAGCAAGTCTTCGATGGTGGCCATGATGTCGCGGTATTCCGCAACTATTTTGTCCTGCTCCAGACCTGTCAGGCGCTGCAGACGCATTTGCAAGATTTCTTGCGCTTGCGTGTCCGAGAGGCGGTACAGGCCATCGTGGCCCAGGCCAAATTCCTTGTCCAAGGTCTCAGGGCGGTAGTCGTCCGCATTGACGGCAGAGCCATCTTCGCGGGTACGGGTGAGCATCTCGCGCACCAGCTTGCTATCCCAGGCTTTTTCCATCAGCGCAGCCTTAGCTACGGGTGGGGTGGGGGCGTTGCGAATGATGGCGATGAAGTCATCAATATTGGCCAGTGCCACTGCCAAGCCTTCCAGCACGTGGCCACGGTCGCGTGCCTTGCGCAGCTCAAACACCGTGCGGCGTGTCACCACTTCGCGGCGGTGCTGCAAGAAGACCTGGATCAGGTCCTTCAAGTTGCACAGTTTGGGCTGGCCATCGACCAGCGCCACCATGTTCACACCAAAGGTGTCTTGCAGCTGGGTTTGCTTGTACAGGTTGTTGAGCACCACCTCAGGCACTTCACCGCGCTTGAGCTCGATCACCAAGCGCATACCGGACTTGTCCGACTCGTCTTGGATGTGGCTAATGCCTTCAATCTTCTTTTCGTGAACCAACTCGGCCATGCGTTCTTGCAAGGTCTTTTTGTTCACTTGGTAGGGCAGTTCATCGACGATGATGGCCTGGCGCTGGCCACGGTCGATATCCTCAAAGTGCACCTTGGCGCGCATGACGATACGGCCGCGACCTGTGCGGTAGCCTTCCTTAACGCCGTTGATGCCATAGATGATGCCGGCGGTTGGGAAGTCAGGCGCAGGAACGATTTCAATCAAATCATCCACGCTGGCTTCAGGGTTGCGCAGCAAGTGCAGGCAGGCATCCACCACCTCATTGAGGTTGTGCGGTGGAATATTGGTGGCCATGCCCACCGCAATACCGGCCGAGCCGTTGACCAACAAGTTCGGCAAACGTGCAGGCAGCGTCAGCGGTTCGCTTTCGGAGCCATCGTAGTTGGGGCCGAAATCAACGGTTTCTTTGTCGATATCGCCCAGCATTTCATGGGCAATTTTGGACAGGCGAATTTCGGTGTAACGCATGGCAGCAGCGCTGTCGCCGTCCACGGAACCGAAGTTGCCCTGTCCATCGACGAGCATGTGGCGCAGCGAGAAGTCCTGCGCCATACGCACGATGGTGTCATACACCGCGCTGTCACCGTGAGGGTGGTATTTACCGATCACGTCACCAACGATACGCGCCGACTTTTTGTACGGGCGATTCCAATCGTTGTTGAGTTCGTGCATTGCATACAGCACGCGACGATGCACGGGCTTTAAGCCATCGCGCGCATCGGGGAGGGCGCGGCCCACAATCACGCTCATGGCGTAATCAAGGTAGCTGCGGCGCATCTCCTCTTCAAGGCTGATAGGCAAAGTTTCTTTAGCAAACTGGGTCATGTAGTTGTGCAGAGTGATGCAATGACGACGAAGTAGGCCATTTTAGAGGGAATGCAATGTTGCTACCTGACAACATCTAATAAGCATTGGGCTTTTGTCCTACCAGAACCTGTTACAGCTGGGAGCCATTCGAATATTGCGTGTGGCACAATCATTTCCAGCGTTCTTGGTGATGGTCACTGATGACGTCCATGAATTTCGCAGCGATGCTGCGGCTTAATCCCCAAGAGGAGAACCATGAAGAAACTGAACAAAGTAGCGATCCTGTTTGCATCCGCTGCTCTGGCAACTGCTGCCGGCGCACAAGTTAAGGCTGCTGACGGTGGCAATGTGATCGACAACTGGCAAAACGGCACAGGCGAACTGGTGTGGAAGAACGGCACCAACGAACTGTGCTGGCGCGATGCCAACTGGACACCCGCTACTGCCGCTGAAGGCTGCGACGGCGCTCTGGTAAAGGCTGTTCCTGCTCCCGCACCAGCTCCAGCACCAGCTCCAGCACCTGCACCGGTTGCTTCCAAGGTGACTTTCGCTGCTGACGCATTCTTCGACTTCGACAAGTCGGTGCTGAAGCCCGAAGGCAAGGCCAAGTTGGACGAACTGGCCTCCAAGGTTCAAGGCATCAACCTGGAAGTGATCGTTGCTGTGGGTCACACCGACTCCGTGGGCTCTGACGCTTATAACCAGAAGCTGTCTGAGCGTCGTGCTCAAGCTGTGAAGGCTTATCTGGAATCCAAGGGTATCGACAAGAGCCGCGTTTACACTGAAGGTAAGGGCGAGAAGCAGCCTGTGGCCGACAACAAGACCCGCGAAGGCCGCGCACAAAACCGTCGCGTGGAAATCGAAGTGGTTGGTACACGCAAGTAATCTTGCAAGATTGCAATTAAAAGCCCCGGAGACGGGGCTTTTTTATTGCGCACTATTTCTCTTGCACAATGACCGCTATGACTGATTCGATCAATGTGGATCCAGCTGAGCTGGAAAAATTCTCAAGCCTTGCCCATCACTGGTGGGACATGGACAGCGAATTCAAACCGCTGCACATGATCAATCCGCTGCGTCTGGGATGGATTGACGCGCACTCCAGCCTCAGCGGTAAAAAAGTGCTGGATGTGGGTTGTGGAGGCGGCATTTTGGCCGATGCCATGGCGCGCAAAGGCGCAGCTGTCACGGGCATTGATTTGGCCACAAAATCCTTGCGTGTTGCCCAATTGCATGCGCTGGAAGCCAATACCCCCAATATTCAATACCGCGAGATTGCCGTCGAAGCCTTGGCCGCCGAGCAGCCCGGCAGCTTTGATGTCGTGACGTGCATGGAAATGTTGGAGCACGTGCCTGATCCTGCCTCGGTTGTGCGCGCCTGTGCAGCACTGGTCAAACCCGGTGGTTGGGTGTTTTTCTCCACCATCAACCGCAACCCCAAAGCCTATGGGCTGGCCATTATTGGCGCTGAATACCTTTTGAAGATGCTACCCAAAGGCACGCACGACTTCTCCAAATTTATCAAGCCCAGCGAAATGGCAGCTTTTTGCCGTCAAGCAGGGCTGGTGGTGACGCATTCCAAAGGCTTACAGCACAACCCTTTAACGGGCCGCTACTGGCTCAATGAAGACTGCAGCGTGAACTACATGCTGGCAACACGCCGCCCTGATCTATGAGTTTGGATTTTTCTCATATCCGCGCGGTTCTGTTTGATTTGGATGGCACTTTGCTGGACAGCGCACCTGATTTGGGCGCAGCTGCCAACATGCTGCGCCAAGCGCGAGGCATGGAGCCCTTGCCCCAGTCGCACTACCGCCCCTACGTGGGCACTGGCGCGCGGGGCATGTTGCGCATTGCTTTGGGCATTACGCCAGAAGCCGCTGAATTTGAAGCACTGCGCGAAGAATTCTTTTTGGCCTACGAGCAGTCCATGGGCAAGCACTCGGGTTTGTTTGAGGGTGTAAAGGAACTGACTGAAGCATTGCAGAACAAGCAGCTTGCGTGGGGCATTGTGACCAACAAATCGGAGCGCTTTACTTTGCCAATTGCCAAGGACAACGCCGTTTTGCATTGTGCTCAAGCGCTGGTGTGTGGTGATACCACTGCCCATGCCAAGCCCCATCCTGAGCCTTTGCTGGAAGCTGCACGACGTTTAGGGGTTGCGCCTGAGCACTGCGTCTATGTAGGCGATGATGAGCGCGACATCATTGCTGCGCGCGCAGCCAACATGTCAGCGGTGGCTGCAGCCTATGGTTATTTGGGTGATGCAGTCTCGGTCGAAGATTGGCGCCCAGATACTTGTATCAATTCACCCATTGAACTGACGCAACGCCTAGGATTGGACTAGAATAGACAACACGGGGCTGTCCTGGTTTCGACGTGGGTTCGGGATCAGTGTGGTGCATGTCGAGCTTGAGTTATGCTCGTAAATCTCGATTCAAAAAAACTAACTGCAAACGACGAACGTTTCGCACTCGCCGCTTAAATCCGGTGAGCCTTGCAACAGCACGCTGATGGGCTGGGCAAAGGGGTAGCAATACCTCTCGGCTGCAAGGGAATTCACATCAGCTGGCTTGGCACTGGGTACCTTAGTGTTGAGCGAGATCTAAGGGTGCTGGCCTTGTCTGAAGCGTGTGTCTGCGCGTCGTACAGGGCGAGAATTTAAATCAGAACACTAAACATGTAGATCTGCCTGACGAAGGCTTGCGGACGCGGGTTCAATTCCCGCCAGCTCCACCACCCACCACAAGGCCACACAATGAGA
>JBJEZV010000181.1:2807-8778 GCA_051887595.1 Comamonas sp. | reverse complement strand
AGTGCTGGCGCGAGATGCGGTTCATCTTGTTGATGGTCTCGATCATGTGCACAGGAATACGGATCGTGCGGGCCTGGTCGGCGATCGAGCGCGTAATGGCCTGGCGGATCCACCATGTGGCGTAGGTCGAGAACTTGTAGCCGCGGCGGTATTCAAACTTGTCCACGGCCTTCATCAAACCGATGTTGCCTTCTTGGATCAAGTCCAGGAACTGCAGACCACGGTTGGTGTACTTCTTGGCAATCGAGATCACCAGGCGCAAGTTGGCCTCGATCATCTCTTTCTTGGCAAAGCGGCTGTTGCGCTCGCCTTCGTTCATGCGCTTGTTGATGCTCTTGAGCTCTTCGAGCGGCACGACCACCCGGGCTTGCAAATCGATCAGGTTTTGCTGCAGCTCCTGCACAGGCGGGATGTTGCGGCTCAGCACATTGCTCCAGGGCTTGCCCGCTGCTGCGTGCTCTTCCACCCACTTCAGGTTCAAGAGGTTCGGTGGGAACTCCTTGATGAAGATTTCCTGGGGCATGCGGCACTTGTCCACGATGATCTTGCGCAGCTCACGCTCTTTCTTGCGCACATCGTCCACCTGGGCGCGCACCAGATCGCACAGCTTTTCAATGGTCTTGGCCGTGAAGCGAATGGTCATCAACTCTTCGGTGATGGCCTTTTGCACCTTCATGTAGGTGGGCGAGCCCCAGCCGTCCTTGTCGTAGGCCTTGCGCAGCTTGTCGAAGTTCTCGGCAATGCGATCAAAGCGCGACAGGGCTTCGTTCTTGAGTTCTTCGAGCTTCTTGGTCAGCGCCTTGGAGCCGCCCTTGCCGTCGTCGTCGTCTTCTTCGTCGTATTCGTCGAAGTCTTCTTCGGCCACGTAGTCGTCGTTTTCGTTGGCATTGACGAAGCCGTCCACGATGGTGGAGATCACCACCTTGCCGTCACGAATTTCTTGGGCCATGCCCAGCACTTCAGCGATGGTTGCAGGCGATGCAGAAATCGCCTCCATCATGTCCATCAAGCCGCCTTCGATGCGCTTGGCGATTTCAATTTCGCCTTCACGCGTCAGCAGCTCCACCGTGCCCATTTCGCGCATGTACATGCGCACGGGGTCGGTGGTGCGGCCAAATTCCGAGTCCACGGTCGACAGCGCAGCTTCGGCTTCTTCTTCCGCTTCTTCTTCGGTGGTTGCGGACTGGCCGGTGTTGTTCAGCAGCAGGGTTTCGGCATCAGGCGTTTGCTCGTACACCGCCACGCCCATGTCGTTGAGCATGGAGACCACGACTTCCAGCGTTTCAGCATCGACCAGCTTATCGGGCAGGTGGTCGTTGATTTCAGCGTGGGTCAGGTAGCCGCGGGTCTTACCCAGCTTGATCAGCATCTTCAGACGCTGACGGCGGGTGTTCATTTCTTCTTCGGTCAGAACGGTTTCGTCCAGACCAAATTCCTTCATCAAGGCGCGTTCTTTGGCCTTGCTGATCTTCATGCGCAAAGGCTTGGCCTTTTCGACCGCGCCAGTCTCGGCCACTTCGACTTCAGGTTCAACTTCGGCTTCGATGTCCAATTCGGCATCGATGTCACCCAGATCGGGATCGTCCAGATCCGAAGCTTCCTGCGCCTTGGGCTTGCGGCCACGCTTGGCAGGAGCCTTGGCTGCGTCGGTGGCTTTGGCCGCCTTCGCAGGTGCCTTCTTGGCAGCAGGCTTCTTTTCTACAGCCTCTTTGGGCGCAGCCGCTTTTTTGGCAGCAGGCTTTTTGGCCGCAGGTGCAGCGTCTGCATCGTCCGCTTTCTTGCGGCTGCGTTTGGGGGTGGCTTCGGCCAGCAAGGCGTCAGCCATGGCCTTGAGTTCAGCTTGGGACAAAGTCGCCATCTCGGAATCTTTCTTGGAAGCGGTTGCCTTGGTCTTGCTGGCAACGGACTTCTTCACTGCAGCTGGGGCAGCCGCGGATTTGGCAGGTGCCTTTTTGGCGCTGGCAGCAGCAGTGGTTTTGGAAGTTTTGGGCTTCGCGGTAGTAGCGTGGGGCGCCTGCTTGGACTTCTGCGCGGACTTTGCAACGGGCATGAAAACCTCTTGGTCAAAAGCGAACACACAAAGGGAAAAACGCAAGCGCCACCTAACCCGGCGCATAGGCGTGCCTAAGCACGCACGTGGAGCGGACTGGCTCCGAGGCAAGATGTCTGGGCGATCATTTGGTGTGCAGTCCTTGCGGATAGTGGGCGAGCAATTGCTGCTCAACACGTGATTCCATCACGGTGCCCGGGCCGGAGGTGCTGCTGTCGCTCTTGCCAGTAATGGATTAATTATAGCGTTTGCGACAAATTGCAAGAGCTTTGCGCAAATTTTTTGTGATTTATTTCACGCGCAAGTCTTGACGCGGCTTGCGCGCTTGTCGTAAGACATAAAACTTAAATATGTGAGCTGCATGCCTTTGATTGAAGCTATTTTCAGATGCTTTTAATGCTGAAAACCTTATCAATCAAAGGCAGGTAGCTATCTTTAAAGATGTTGTTAATTGCCACCGGCGCTGGGCGGTGCCAACAAACGACTGCGGCGCGCCACCAGAGCGCGGTAGCGCTCGACCAAGCTGGTGTCGGTGGGATTGGCTGCCAAGCTGGAGAGGATGTCGGTCTCTAAATCCTTGATGCGTTTGGCCAGCAACGGCGCCAAGATATTGCGCAGCTCTTGGTATTGCTCGTGCTCATCGCCTTCCAGATGGCCATGCGGGCCTTCCATCAACTGCAGTGCCAAAGTGCCGTGCATGGAAGCTTGCACCCGGTCTTTGAGCACGGCCCAAGACTGCGCACCGTGCTCTTGAAACTGGCTCTCAATCCAACTGAACAATACGCCGTGTGGGGCAGGTTGGTGGGCCAAGGTGTCCAGATCGTCGTTGTCCAGGCGCTCCAGAAACCGCATATTGGTCAGCAGCAAGCGGGCCGCTTGGTCTTGCGCCGTGGGTACGCTGGTACGCGGCCCCTGTGATTCCCACGGGCGCTCGTTGCGGTTGCGGCCAAAGTTGCCGCGCTTCCATTCGCTGCGGTTGCCTTTGCTCCAGCGGTCGTTGTAGCCGCGTCCGCTGGGTGCGTATTCCTGCACCCAATCGGGCACCGGTGGGGCGGCGTATTCAGCCGTAGCTGGCGGCGCTGACGCCGTGCGCTGAAAGCGTTTGTCGTGCGCCTCTTTTTGTGCCCACAACGCTGTCAGTTCATGGGCGTCGATATGGATTTTTTGGGCCAGTTCACCGAGCACCAAGCGTTTGAAGGCGCCATCGGGCATCAGGTTCCACAGTGGCTGGGCTTGGCTGGACATTCGAGCCCGGCCTTGGGCTTGGCCCAGATCACAATCGACGCTGGCCGCTTCGATCAAGAACTGGTTCAGCGGCGTCGCGTTGGAGACATGGCGTGCAAAGGCATCGCTGCCGTGTGCGCGAATGAAGCTGTCGGGATCGTGCTCGGCGGGCAAAAACAAAAACTTGATGCTGCGCGTATCGGTGGCGTAGGGCAGCGCCGCTTCCAACGCTTTGTGTGCCGCGCGGCGTCCGGCGCTGTCGCCGTCAAAACTGAAAACCACCGTGTCCGTGAAGCGAAACAGCTTTTGCACATGCTCGGGCGTGCAGGCTGTGCCCAGTGTGGCCACGGCGTTGGGAAAGCCCAGCTGCGCCAGCGCGACCACATCCATATAGCCTTCGGTGACAAGGGCGTAGCCCATCTCGCGCAAGGCATTGCGGGCTTCAAACAGTCCGTAAAGCTCCCGGCCTTTGTGAAACAGCGGCGTTTCGGGTGAATTCAAATACTTGGGCTTTTCATCGCCCAGCACGCGTCCGCCAAATCCAATGCATTCGCCTTTGACATTGCGAATGGGGAACATGATGCGATCGCGGAAACGGTCGTAGCGCTTGTTGTCTTCCTCGCCAACAATGACCAAGCCGCTTTCGTGCAGCTGCGGATCGTCATACTCAGGAAATACCGTCGATAAAAAACGCCAGCCAGCAGGGGCATAGCCCAGTGCGTATTTGCTGGAGATAGTGCCCGAGACGCCGCGCTGCTTGAGGTAGTGGATGGCGTGCGCCTGCTCTTTGAGCTGCTGGCGATAGGCCGTGCCGGCGCGCTCAAGTACATCGTTAAGCGTGGCCTGCTTGACCTTGGCAGCCACTTGGCGCTGGCGCTCTTGAGGGCTGAGCTCGTCTTGGGGCACCACCATGCCGACTTGCCCGGCCAGATCGTGCACAGCCTCGACAAAGCCCATGCCTGTGTGTTCCATCAAAAAACCAATGGCATTGCCATTTTTGCCGCAGCCAAAGCAATGAAAGAACTGCTTGGAGGGGCTGACACTGAAGGACGGAGACTTTTCGCCGTGGAATGGGCACAGGCCCATGAAGTTGGCGCCGCCCTTTTTGAGCTGGACGTAACGGCCCACCACGTCGACGACATCAACGCGTGCAAGCAGTTCTTGGATAAAGGATTGGGGAATGGACACGGAGGGTATTTTGATCGCTTTCGCAAGCCCGCCCATGGCGCGCGAGAAACAATGTGACAGCGAACGCAAAAAAGCCCGCGAGGAGCAGCGGGCTAAAGAAGGGGAAAAGGGTGAAGCAACAGGCGCTTTAATGCAGCATCAATGCACCGGCGCTCTTGCTCTTGCCAGCGCGGGCAGGCGGGTTGCACAGGCCGCATTCAAAGTGGCGGGCGTTCTCATACAGTTCCGAGACAAACATGCCCGAGCACTTGCTGCACTTGGTGCGTGTGAGCATGTTGGCATCAACAAATTTCACCAGACGCCAAGCGCGTGTGAAAGACAGCAGGGGATCCAGCTCAGACGCTGTGACCTGTTCGGTATAGAGGCGATAAGCCTTGGTCAGCACTTCCACAGGGTCTGCATCCACGCCCTTGGACAGGTATTCATAGATGTTCAAGAACAGCGAGCTGTGGATGTTTTCTTGCCAGGTCAAAAACCAGTCGGTCGAGAAAGGCAGCTGGCCCTTGGAAGGCGACTTGCCTGCAATTTCCTTGTACAGGCGAATCAGTCGCTCGTAGGACAGCGTGGTTTCAGACTCCAGCACTTGCATACGGGCGCCCATCTTGATGAGCATGGCAGCGCGCTCGATTTGCTTGGATTCGTTCAGTACGCTTTTGGGCGTGGTGGTAGTGGCCATGGTGGTGCTCCCGGACAGTCTGGACGATTACAGAACTTCGGACACGCGGCTGGCCATCAAGATGTTGGCGTGCAGGGTGTTGGTGGCTTCGTTGCCGATCTTGTTGTTGCTGTGGTTGGTCAGCAAGCTCCAGACCAGTTCGTCATCCACACGGAAGCTGCACAGCATGGTGTTGCGCGAGGCAATCTTGAGCACTTGTGCGGCGGAAAGGGCGCCCAGAATGTCGCAGGCCTCTTCGCTCAGGCCCAGACGGAAGACGGCTTCTGCTTTGTCTTTACGGATCAGCGTTTGCGCCAGCATCAGATAGGTCAGATTGGCTTCGCGGATTTCAGCAAGCAGTTGTTCGTCGTTCATGGTTCGTCCTTTCCAATTCCAAAATAGAGCCGTGAAGCTCTTCGGTGTCACAGCGTCTTGTGTGGCTGTGATCTGATGGGACGAATTGTGGAGGGGACGTGGCTGACGCGTTAGTGGAGCTGCGCCGGTGCGTGTTGTCTGTTTGGCATGCCAGTTTTGTCTGGTCAACGCCAATACCTTGTCAGATTTTTTCTGACAAGGCGGTTGCTGAACCAAACTAAATGTAACAGCATCTGGTGGCGTCAACTGACCGAATTAACGGTGAAAAGTCCGGCATACAAATGCTTAGTGCAGTGCGCATTGAAAAGGCAACGCAACGGCAGCAATCATTACGTATTTAAAGCAAAAATTGCTATGAAAATTGACAATGTTTGCATTTGGTTGCGCTAAGAAAACTTTGTTAACTTTTAGCCTTTGGCAACCGGACGAGCGGGGTTGCTGCACCATTCGCTCCAACTTCCTGCAAACAGTTGTGTCGG
>JBJEZV010000181.1:0-2707 GCA_051887595.1 Comamonas sp. | reverse complement strand
CTTCACCGCTTTGCACAGCACCGCCTGCGGCCTTCCAATGCTCCAAGCCGCCATCGAGCACAGCTACAGCATCATGGCCTGCCCATTTCAGCATCCACCACAGACGACCACAAAAGTTGCAACCCTGGCGGTCATAGACCACGGCCTGCATGTCATTGTGGAACCCCACGGAAGACAGCCACTGGGCAAAGCGCTCGCGGCTGGGCAAGGGGTGACGTCCGCCGGAGGCGGCTTGGTCAGTGGCTGCAACATGTACCGTGCCATCCTTGCCAGGCGCTCCATGGCGAGCGCTGAGGTGTTGATCCAAATCTGCATGCACGGCACCTTGGATGTGCTCCTGCTCAAACTGTTGTCGACCTGCCGAGGGATTGCTCAGGTCAAAACTGCAGTCAAACACCATCAAGGGTTGATGGCTGGCTTGGAGCGCAAGCAGTTCCTGCGCCGAAATCAAGGTGGTGTAGGTCATAGAAAAACTCCCGGGAAGCGAACCCCACAGATTGTGGACCATGGCCCAGTGCAGCCGTAGCAATGCCCACGGCTGGATGGCGATGCTCAGGCGCGTGGCGCGGCAGCGCGGGCGCGCACAATCGTGGCGGCAATGCCGCTGACAATGATCAAAGCCATGCCCAGCCAGCCTTCCCAGCCCAGCTGGTCCTGAAACCACAGCCAGCTGTACAAAGCCGCGAACACAATGCCCGCGTACTGCAAGTTCGCCACCACCAAGGTGGCACGGGCAGTTTTGGCATGGGCATAAGCACGGGTCATGCACAACTGCCCACCTGCAGCCAAGACGCCCAAGGGCACCAGCCACGCGGCTGCGGTCCAACCGGGCCAGTCTGAAAAGCCGATCACACCGCAGGCTGCCAATCCCACCACGGTGCAGCCCATGCCAAAGAAGAACACGGTACGAGCTTCAGGCTCGCCTTTGCGCGACAGGGCCGAAACCTGCATATACGCCATGGCCGACAGCAAACCCGAGCACAAGCCCACTGCTGCTGCGAAGCTTTGCGCTTGGGAAAAGCTGGGTTGCAGCATGAGCACCACGCCCATAAAGCCCAGGGCAATGGTGCCGAGCAAGGCCAAGTTCAACGGCTGACGTGCTTTGCCGCTGCGTGGATGCAGGCTCCATAACGCACCGACGAACAAGAACACGCCAATCCAGATGCTGCTCATGTAGTTCAAGGTCATGGCGCTGGCCAGCGGCATTTGACCAATCGCATAAAACCAGCAGCCCAGGGCCATGACACCGACCAGGCTGCGCCAAGCGTGCATCCAAGGGTGGCGCGTTTTCAGGCTCACACCTTGGCTGGTGGTGAGCAGCCACAGCACCACCATGCCAATCAATCCGCGATAAAACACAATCTCGGCGGTATGGAAGTGGGGCGCTGCGTACTTCACACACACACCCATCGACGCAAACAAAAAAGCTCCGAGCACCATCCACAGCGCTTGCATGTCTGATTTCCCTCTGTGCCCCGTGATGGGCACAAAAAAATGCCAGCCGTATCAGGGCTGGCAGTGTTGGCATTGATGCCGCATTGTGCGCGCAAGCACGCTGCAATGGATCAGCGTGTGGAGAGATGGGGGCCCATCATTTTGCGATACCACTCGTGGAAATGTTGCATACCATCTTCCATGGGGCTTTGGTAAGGACCGACCTCGTTGTCACCGCGCTCGAACAAGGCACGACGGCCTGCGTCCATGCGCTCGCCAATTTCGTCGTCTTCCACCGCCGTTTCCATATAGGCCGCCATTTGCGCTTCAATGAATTCAGGCTCGAAAGCTGCAATTTCTTCGGGGTAGTAGAACTCCACCACGTTCATGGTCTTGGTGGGGCTGATAGGGTGCAGCGTAGAGACGGTGAGCACGTGCGGATACCACTCCACCATGATGTGGGGGTAGTACGTCAGCCAGATCGCCCCGCGCTCGGGCAGCTCACCGTTGCGATAGTTCAGCAGTACTTCATGCCACTTCTTGTAGGTTGCCGAGCCCGGCTTGCCAAAGCTGGGCGCTACGCCCACGGTCTGCACCGAATATTCCTTGGCGAATTCCCACTTCAGATCGTCGCAGGTCACAAAGTTGCCCAAGCCTGGGTGGAAAGGGCCGACGTGGTAGTCCTCCAGATAGACCTCAATAAAGGTCTTCCAGTTGTAGTTGCACTCGTGCATCTCTACATGGTGCAACACCAGACCTTCAAAATTAAGCTGTTCACGGGGTCCCATGCCGGCCAGGTCCGCTGCAATATCGCGGCCGTTGTCCTCAAACAGCATGCCGTTCCACTCGCGCAGGCGGTAGTTGTTCAGATTCAGGCAGGGATCGTGGCTGAAATGGGGTGCGCCCAGCAGTTCGCCGCTGGTGTTGTAGGTCCAGCGGTGCAGCGGACAGACAATGTTGCCGCCCGCATGGCCTGGGCCCTGGGTTTTGAGATTGCCTCGGCCCTTGAGCATGATGGCTTGGCGGTGGCGGCAGACATTGGAGATCAGCTCAATCTGACCTCTGTCATTGCGCACGAGCGCACGGCCTTCCTTTTCGTGGGGCAGCGCGTAGTAGTCGCCAATTTCTGGCACGGCCACAGTGCTGCCCACATAGCGCGGACCTTGGTGAAAGATGGTTTCCAACTCGCGCTGAAAGAGCGCATCGTCGAAATAGCTTGAAACTGGTAGTTGGCTTGCGGCCTGCTGCAGTTGAAGACTTAAATCAGACATGG